>DAOLFO010000411.1:0-2508 GCA_035326305.1 Chitinophagaceae bacterium | reverse complement strand
GCTCCTGCAGTGGCCGGTGGCCTGGCCCTGCTGTATGAAAGATACCGGCAACTGCACAGCGGTGCGGATCCGGATAATGGTTTGATGAAAGCACTGCTTTGCAATGGGGCTGCTGACGCAGGTAATCCCGGGCCTGACTTTGTTTATGGGTTTGGTATGATGAACCTGCTGCGTTCAGTAAATATGCTGGAGCAAAACAATTATTTTATTCAAAATATAAGTCATGGTAATAGCCAGGCGCACCAGGTAACCGTTGGCGCAGGAGTGGCTGAGCTGAAAGTGATGCTGTACTGGAATGATGCGCCGGCTTCACCGCTTGCAGCGAGCGCATTAATCAACGACCTGGATCTTACTGTGACAGGGCCGGGCGGCACTTTCTACCCGCAGTTGCCGGATACCACTCCGCCGCTGGTGGGCAATGCCGCCACCACCGGCGCCGATCATGTAAATAACATAGAGCAGGTGGTGATTAAAAATCCCGTTCCGGGAAATTATACATTTACGGTTAACGGGTATCGCATTCCCGGTGGTGATCCGTATAAGTACTATCTCGTTTTTGATACGCTGTCCGCAGGAATTACTTTAACCAACCCGGTTGGCGGGGAAAGGTTTGTACCCGGCGATTCGCTGTACCTTACCTGGGATGCTTATGGTAATGAAGCCAATGATTTCTCTCTTTCTTTTTCCCCGGATAATGGCGCCACCTGGTCAGATATACAAAATAATATTCCTGCTGCTGTGCGGCAGCATAAATGGTTTGTACCGGCAATAGCAGCCGGCCAGGCAAGGATTAAGCTGGTGCAAAACGGTACAGGGCTGGAGCAGGTATCTGCCCCATTCACCATTCTCGGTATGCCGGTTGTTTCACTGGCTGCCGTACAGTGCGAAGGCTATATAGCCGTGAACTGGACGGCCGTGCCGGATGCAACAGATTATGAAGTAAGTATATTAAGAAATGGGGAAATGGTGCCGGTAGCCACTACCGCGGCCAACACTTATACGTTTAGCGGATTGTCAAAAGATACTGCCTATTGGGTATCTGTATGTGCCCGCTATAATGGGAGCAAAGGGCGAAGGGCATTAGCCGTTACCCGTCAGCCCAATGCAGGTACCTGTGCCGGCGCTATATCGGATAATGATCTGAAGGTGGATGCGATACTGTCCCCGGTATCGGGCAGGCAGTTTACTTCCACAGCGCTCATACCTGCTGCGCAGGTAAGGGTCAGGATAAAAAACCTGGACAATGCTGCTAAAACTGGCTTCCTGGTAAAATATGCAATCAATGGTGGTGCTTTTATCCCGGAAAATAATACGGCCCCCATTGCATCACTTGGTACCTATACACATACTTTTTCCGTACCAGCCGATCTTTCTGCTATCGGGGACTACCTGCTTACAGTGGTGGTGGAAAATCTTTCCGGCGCCGATCCTGTAAGCGGCAATGATACGCTCCGTGCATGGATACGCCATTTACCCAACGATCCGGTTACATTAATTGCCGGTGGAGCCAGCCTGCTGGATGATGTGGAGACGGCAATGGATACAACATATCACCAGGTGCATACAGGACTGTATGGTGCAGACCGGTATGATTTTACTGCATCCACGGTGAATGGGCGGCTGCGGACTTTTGTCAGTTCGGGCATGGCCTATTCAGGCAGCAAGGCATTTACACTGGATTCACGTCAGTATATTGCCGCCGGTGTGGCTGATTCGCTGCGTGCTACCTTTAACCTGGGCGCTTATACCGTTGCCGGTGATGATATCCGGCTTGATTTTATGTACAAGCATCACAACCAGGTAAGCAATGCCGCCAACAGGGTATGGATAAGGGGAAATGATCAGCAGCCCTGGCTGCCTTTATATGATCTGTATGCCGGCCAGGGGGCCGCCGGTGTGTTTAAGCAAACACGCAGCCTGGAAATAAGCGATCTGCTGATGAATAACGGCCAGGAGCTCAGCTCCAGCTTCCAGGTAAGATGGGGGCAGTGGGGGCAATATATCACTGCTGATAACCTGATTGCTTCCGGCTACACTTTTGATGATATCCATCTGTATAAAGTGGTGAATGATCTGCAGCTTATCAGCATTGATACGCCGGTGGTGGTCAGTTGCGGACTGAGCAGCGCTACGCCGGTACGGGTGACTATCCGGAACAGCGCTACCAATAGTATCACTAATATCCCTGTAAAGCTGCAGTTGAATAACGGTGCTGTTATTACGGAGACCATACCCTCCATTCCGGCAAAGGCAAATTTATCTTATACATTCAATGCTACGGTCAATATGGCTGCTACCGGTCAGCATGTGCTGAAAGTGTGGACGGATTTCGGCGGCGACAGCTATAAAAACAACGATACCGCAACTCTTGGTATTTATCACTCCCCGGTGATCAATACCTACCCATACCTGCAGGATTTTGAGTCAGGAGAAAATAACTGGCGGGCAGAAGGGCAAAACAGTTCCTGGCAATTGGGTACGCCCGCCTCAGTAAGGATAAAAGGGGCA
>DAOLFO010000067.1:0-12666 GCA_035326305.1 Chitinophagaceae bacterium | reverse complement strand
AAGATGAGTAATGAATAGAGAAGTATAAGCTGCGGGGCACGGCTAATAACCTGCCGTCTGAACCTTAAACTTTAAACCCCGAACGCTGGCGCTCACTAAATAAACCGGAAAAACCGGGCAGCCCCGGCCGTAATCAGCACTACACCCATCACGATCAGTATCACGCCCCAGCGGATGGAGCGGTCATCTTCGTATATATTTTTAAAGACGGAATAGCCCCCTGCCAGGCAAAAACAAATGCCGGTAATACATAAAAACCAGGGATTATTGACAGTCATCAGCAGCCGCTTATTTGTAATAACAATTGGAAAACAGGATGTAGCTAAAAATACAGGAAAACAATGGAACCGGGCATGACATTTATCACCGTAACCATACAAATCTAAAAGGGCCCTTCAATTAAGAAAGGCCCTTTTTTAGCATTTATAATTTTCAAAACACGGGGATTACTGCTTATTCGCCGCCACCATCCAGGTCAAACAGAATGGAGAAGCGCAGCGTGTTGGACAACGGGTTTCTGGTAACACCACTTCCTGAAGGGGCCAGGTAAGAAAAGTTAAGCCCAAATACATTATACTTCAGGCCCAGGCCTGCTGTAAAGTAGCGGCGGTTGCCCCTTGATTTATCTTCAAAGAAATAACCGGCGCGGAACGCAAACTGGTTATTGTACCAGTATTCCGCACCAATAGAAGCATTGGCCTGGCCGGGAAAGTCGCTGAAAGAGCTAAACCAGCTACTGGCCACTCCTTTTCTGCGGTACTCTTCTACTTCCTGCTCCGATGCACCCACTTTCAGCGCAGGCACCAGCAGCTTATTCAGGTCAATACCGATAGTTATTTTGTTTTGCTCATCAAAGCTTTTGTTCCAGGTACCGCCGATACCAAGATTAGCAGGGATAAAATCTTTCTGATCGGCATTATCTGTATAGGCAATTTTAGCGCCCAGGTTGGAGATAGCAGCGCCAAAAGTAAAGCCATCGCCTGCTTCGTCCTTTCCATTATAATACAGGCCCAGGTCACCGGCTACAGAGCTGCCCACTTTATAAGTATTACCACCGGATGCAGCGCCGGATGCCAGGTCGGAATTAATATACCGGAGCGAAATGCCCAATCCTAATTTATCAGACAACTTACGGGAATAACCGAGGTCTACGGCAAACTCACGGGGCTTGCCTGTACCCTGCAGTTGCCCCGTACCATCAGTAAACTGGATATTTCCCAGGCTAAAGTACCGGAAGCCGAGGTTAAGCGCCTGGTTTTCATCAAACTTATAATAGCCGGAGGCCGAGGCAAGAAATACGTCCTGCACCAGGTCTTTCAGCCAGGGTGTATAGGTAGCGGATATGCCACCTTTTGATTCATTAAAAGCTACTTTACCAATATTCCAGAAGCCGGCAGTGGCATCAGGCGAAGTGGCCAGCCCCAGCTCTCCCATGCCACCGGCACGGGCATCGGGTGAAATACGGAGGAAGGGAACAGCCGTTGTTACCACGTTAATCTCATCCTGTTGGGCAAAAGAAGAAGATGCAAAAAAGCATAGCGAGAGTATCCCGGCAGCCAGTTTTGAAGCAGTTGGTCTCATCTAGGTATTTTTTAAAAAAAAATTAAAAATATGCGGGTACGAATTACAAATGATATCCCGTTTGAAATGCGGCGCAAATTATTACATTAAATCAGAGCCGGCAACTGCCTGGCCATTTCACGGGTTTACTCTTAGTACACCCGCTGCACAGCCTTCGCCATTGCTTTTTCCACGGTTTTTATCATCCCACTAACGCCCTCTTTCCGGGCATTATTGTATTGGGTATCATTTTTTTATTTTCAATAAGGGGTACCGGAAAGGATATTTTTTTTCGGTATACATTACTGCCTGTGCCTGCTGCTATTGGCAGGTAACCCGACCCGGCATAGAGGAATAAAAAATTTTAACCCGGCCCGGCTTCCTGCCGTAAAATATCGTTTGCAGGCAGGGTATTTATCCGATGCCGGAAAGGTAGTTCTGCCTATGTGCTTGTATAGAAACTGTCTATATTCGCAGACCGGCTGAAAAAATATATACGAAAACAATAATTATTTCATGCTGGTCGTTAAAAGTATTCCAATTCATCGGTTTATGAAAATAACAATGAGACTGAAAAACTTAGTAATCCCTCTATCCTGTGTGGCCCTGCTGGCATCCTGTAAGAACGGCGGCCTCTTCAAGAAAAAAAATGACAAGTCGGACGTAACCGGCTGGAACTACAATGATAAAAACATGGGCGGCTTCCAGATAGCCAAAGCCAAAGACCAGCAAACGGGTCCCGGCCTCGTGTTTGTAGAAGGTGGTACGTTTACCATGGGTCAAACGGACGAGGATGTAATGGGCGACTGGAACAATATCCCCCGCCGGGTATCGGTTCCCTCCTTTTATATTGATCGTACAGAAGTAGCCAACGTACACTACCGCGAGTACCTGTACTGGCTGGAAAAAGTATTTGACCCCACCGACCCCATGAACCTGCCCATCATTGAAGGCGCACTGCCCGATACACTGGTATGGCGCAGCGAGCTGAGCTACAATGAGCCGATGGTGGAATATTATTTCCGCCACCCGGGCTTTAACTTCTACCCGGTGGTAGGCGTTACCTGGAGACAGGCTACCGACTTCTGCCTGTGGAGAAGCGACCGTGTGAATGAAGGCATCCTGATGGAAAAAGGCTATGTAAATAAGCAAGGCCTGCAGGGGCAGCAGGGCAGCAATAATTTTACTACCAAATCTTACCTGCTGGATCTGTACCAGACGGCTCCCGGCAAAACAGCCACTTCTAAAAAGAACCCGCTGAAAACAGCGCAGGGTCAGCCCCGTACCAAAGTATCTATGGAAGACGGCCTGCTGCTGCCCGATTACCGCCTGCCTTTTGAAGCAGAGTGGGAATATGCGGCCTATGGCCTGATAGATCAAAACCCCCGCCCTGCTAAAAAAGAAGGAAAGCGTGGTGAAGAGCTGCAGTCCAATAAGCAAATATATCCCTGGTCACAAAACGTAAATGGCCTGCGTGATACCCGCCATGGTAGCTGGCAGGGCCAGTTCCTGGCCAACTTTAAGCGTGGATCAGGCGACAATGCCGGTGTGGCCGGCGGCCTGAACGACCGTGCATTCTATACAGCCGACGTAAAGTCTTTTTATCCCAACGGTTTTGGCCTGTATAACATGGCCGGCAACGTAAGTGAGTGGGTGCAGGACGTATACCGCCCGCTGTCTTCTATGGATGTGGACGACATTGCCCCTTTCCGCGGAAACAAATACCAGAAAGTATATAAAAATGATAACGGCGAAGCTGAAATCAATGATACCACCGGCCGTGTGAAAATGGTGGATGTAACTGATGAAGAAAGCAAAAACCGCCGCAACTATCAGCGTGGTAATGTAATTAACTTCCTGGATGGTGATACCTTATCACAGGCTTCGTACGGCTATGGTATGACTACCCTGGTAAGCGATAAATCAAGAGTGTACAAAGGTGGTAGCTGGAACGACCGTGCTTACTGGCTGAGCCCCGGCGCACGCCGCTTTCTGGAAGAAGACCAGGCGCTGAGCACCCTTGGGTTCCGCTGCGCTATGGATCGTATGGGCAGCCCTGAAGGTAATGGCCGCAAAGTAGGCCAGCACTTCCCTACCCGCCGCCAGAAAAGATAAAAGCTTTATTGACCGATAATCAAAACGAAGAAGCTGCTTCAGTGATGAAGCAGCTTCTTCGTTTTAACCACTATTTAAAAATCTTTTCTTTTTTATTCAGTATAAAATGCGGCGGCAAGTCTAGGATGCCTGGAGTGTTTGCAGCTTAAAGGAAAGCGCATGCCGCCTGATGCCCTGCAGTACGGCAGACAATTCTTTTAGCCGCAAAGGCGGTAAAAATTTGTACAGCTTTATTTCGCTTAAAAAATAAATATTGGAATTAATAATCTCCAGCGGGGTTTTGCCGGAAAAAACCCTGAGGTACAGGGACAGGATACCCCTCATGATACGGTTGTCGCTATCGGCAGTATAATACACTTTTCCATTCTTGTATTGCGCATCCAGCCATATTTTAGACCGGGTATCTTTAATAAGTTTGTCGCCTGAGCGAACAGTTTCAATCTGGCTGCCCGGCCTGCTGCCAAGGCCCGCAAGATGACGGAAATACTTCAGCCTGCTGCCGATGCTATCAACCACCAAATCAAATTCTGCAATGATAGCATCCTGCATTTTGTTCAGGTTCATAGCTTATTATTTTAGGTGAAAAATATTGTTGAAAACTGTGCCGATAAATATAACTATTCTCCCAAAAGGAGCATATGACCCCGGAATAAATCCTGCTTATTATGTAATAACCCGGGGAAATTATGTAAGAAAATCCTGCATCACTATCCCTCAAAAAATCAAAGGACTGTCCCCGTACAGGCGCCTTGTACCCCTCTATCAGGCAATGATTAATGTGGAAGGCGTATCTGATATCCAAAGGCTCTTGGAATCCACCAGTTTCTTCCAGCTTTCAAGACTGATAATCATTAAATCCTGCTGCTGCAGAAATTCTTTGCCGATGGTTTTTTCCTGCCGGATGGTGATATGATTCGGTGCAATGCGCTCTATCCGCCTGATATGCTCCCGCACTTCCGCATTATTTTTCAGGCTGCCTGCCACATCAAGTACCACTACCTGCGATCCTGAATTATGTATCAGCTTTTGTGCATACTCAATCAGGCGGCTGTCGTTGTTTTCAAAATAAGGGATAAACACCCTGTCTGTTTGGGTAAATTGCTTATCTACCAGAATACCTACCGGCATCTGCGCTTTGGAAAGGATGAACTTTGTCCGGTCATCAAAAGGGGAATTATCAAAAATGCTTTCCTTACCTGTTACTGTATTTAAAAGTACTTCGGGATTGATGATCCGGGAGGTAAAGCCCAGCACTTTTCCCAGCAGGCTGCCTTCATAGATAGATTCACCCAGGCCAACCAGCAATAAGTCAAACCTGCCTTTATTGGCTACATTGATAATCTCTGTATTGACATCCGAAGATGCTTTAAAAAGAGTGGTCACCGGCTGGCTCAGCTTCGCCGATTCCGCCACCACTTCCTTAAAGCTTTCTCCTTCATACTCTTCCATATCCAGGTGGTGCAGCCCTTCTGTAGATGATACGTACATGGCTGTTAATGCGGCATTACCTTTTAGCTTATTTGTCAGCCCGTGCCCAAGCCGCAGCAGTGATTTTCCATCTTCCGGCGATTCAAAATAGAAAAGTACCTTATAGCGGGTTTCCTCTTTTATCTCTACCGGCGGCGGCGCCTCTTTTGTACGGAAAAGCCGGTTGATAATATCTAATGCCGGGCCCGTCATCACGGTGGTCACCAGCGCCATTATCACCATCATAGCAAATATTTCGGGGCCCAGGACACCAAGGTCATAGCCGATATTTAATACCACCAGCTCCATCAGGCCCCGTGTATTCATCAGCGCCCCGATGGTGAGGCTGTCTCTCCAGCTTTGGCCCACCACTTTGGCAGCCAGTGCGCTCCCCAGGAACTTTCCGGCCACTGCTACTAAAATGATAATAGCCGTCACCCGCCACAGGTAAGGGTCATCGAGCAGCCCGATTTGTGTGCGCAGACCGGTAAAGACAAAGAAGAGCGGAAGCAGCAGGGCAAGCGCCACATCTTCCACTTTTTCTATAAAATTATCCCGGAATCTTTTGCTGTCCGGCATTATAGCGCCTGCCATAAACGCACCAAACAGCGCATGTATGCCGATTATTTCCGTGAGGTAAGAAGAGATGATAAGCACCAGGAAAAAAATAGCGATAATGGATTTGCTCAGCGTTTCCCGGGAAGGGTGAAGCTGGCCAATACGCTTCAGGAACGGGCGCACCACTTTTATCATCAGCAGCACATACAAAACAGCAAGCAGAATGGTATACACTGCCGTAACAAAAGTGCCTGCTTTTACAATAGCAATAACGGCAGCCAGCAGGCACCATGCCGTAATATCATCGGCCGCAGCACAGGTGATCACGATAGTGCCCAGCCTGGTTTTTTGCAGGCCCCGCTCCTGGATGATCCTTGCCAGCACCGGGAAGGCAGTAATGCTCATGGCTATGCCAATGAAAAGGGAGAATGATATAAAATCCACCCCGGCCGGCGCAAACTGTGCAAAGATGAAATAAGACAATACCACTCCCAGCGCAAAGGGGATAATGATGCTGGCATGGCTGATCACCACGGCCTCATGGGCTTTGTTCCGGAGCACTTTAATATCCAACTCCATCCCCACGATATACATGAAAAGTATAAGCCCTATCTGGCTCAGGAACTGAAGGTTTCCCAAAGAATGCGCAGGGAAAAGCGTAGCAGAAAAATCAGGGAAATATAGGCCGATAACAGAAGGGCCCAGTACAATGCCTGCTATCATTTCCCCAATGACCACCGGCTGGCGCAGCTTGATGCAAACCCAGCCCAGTATGCGGGCTGCAAATATGATAGTGATGATCTGCGCCAGCAGCAATGCCAGGGGATGCTGCAGATTGTCAACTATGGCATCTGCAAACATATCCCAGTGCCCTTTCCCGTTTTGCCGGGGTATGTTCTCTCCCTTCTCCCTTAATGAAGATCCTAAAACAATAGTCCAGTAAATAACAACCGAAAAGATTCCGATTGTGCCCAGGTAAAATATACTGTTTTTGTAGCGCTTCATTTTTTCTCATTAAAGAGCCTATCCCATGCTGCTGATGGTAAAAGGCAGGAGCAGTTAATAAACTTCCAAACGGCAGGCGCCGGCAAATTTCAGTAAAACAGGTTAGAATAAAATCAGCAGGCAGGCTATTTGCATAATAATGAAATAAACGGGAGAAATACTGTAACAAGTCACCCGCCCATTTTCTTTAAAAAGGGTTTCCGGTAGGCTTCCCCAATCGTCAGCTCAGCCGGCACTGCCGCAGTATCAGGCGCATTTGTATACAGCTTATCAAATGAAAAAGATTGTACAATCCTGGCGGCTATCAGCTCTTTTTTATTGATACGCACAAAATCGCTGGCAGGCAGCAGGCTTTCCAGTGATTCAAAAGAAACATTTTTCAGCGTCAGGGATACGCCGTTTGCCAGCAAGGCCACCTTATCCCGGCTGTCAATATCGGAGCTGCGCACATAATAAAGCTGCTCAAAATAAATCACTGATTTCCCTTTATCCGTATTAAGCTGAACAAAATTTTTGGGCTGCTCACCTGCTGCCAGCCTTGCCCTGGCCTTGCCAATAGCCTGCAGGAAGCGATCTTTCTTAACAGGTTTTTGTACATAATCAACCGCATTCAGGTCAAATGCATCTGCTGCATATTCCTTATAAGCTGTAGTAAAAATCACCGGCTTACCGTTCAGCAGCTCCGCCACCTGCATCCCGTTAATCCCCGGCATTTCAATATCCAGTATACAGAGATCAAAATCGAGGGCCGGCAGCTCCTTCAGCAGCAGGGCCGGGTTGTCAAAAGAGCGCACCACTTCCAGGTCATCCACCTGGCTGCACAGCATTTTCAGGTAGGTGAGCCCCGGAAGCTCATCATCCAGCAGCAAGCATTTTATTTTTGTACGCAAGCAGGTCTATTTTAAGTGACGCAATATATACACCTTCCTCAGCAAACCGCTCCAGCTTGTGGCAGCCGGGATAAATCAGTTCCAGCCGTTTTTCAAGCGCTGTTGATCCAAAACCGCTCTTTTCCTTTTTTATAGCCGGCTTGCCTGACACCTTATTAGAAACAGTGAGTGAAAAGCTCCCGTTCTTAAACCCAAATATCAGGGACACAAAAGCATCCGGGCTCTGCAGATCGGCATGCTTAAACGCATTTTCTATCAGGTCAATGGAGATAAGTGGTGTTAAAAAACGCTGATCGTATAACGGATCCGATTCGTCAATGTTCATTTTTATTTTAAGCTCAAATAGCGGGCTAATCTTGATTTTGTTTATCTCAATCAGGTTGTTGGCAAATTGAATTTCATCTTTCGGCGAAACAAATTTTTCCGATGATTCGTACAGGATATAATCCAGCACGCCGGACAGCTTGTCCATCGCAAAATAAGTCTGGTAAGCATGCGACTGAATGGAGTTCAGGATATTTTTAAACAGGTGCGGGTTGAGCTTTGATTGAATGGTTTCTAATTGCACAGAGTTTAGCTGCTGCTCCAGCTCTTTGTATTTTTCATGCAGCGCTGCCTTTTTTCGTTCAGCCCCCTTCACCCGGAGCCACAGGTAAAGGACGATGGCGCAAAGCGCTGCCAGCAAAAAGATGAATATGGTGATGGTTGGGTTCATACTGAACGCAATACTCAATTATATTTTGTAAAAATAGCAATAAGCATCCTTTTAAGCGGGAAGAATAACCGGCAGTATATACACTATTCTATTGCAAAGGTTTTTGTAACAGTACCTGGCTATAGCTGCACAACCGTGGCACAGGCCACTTTAACAAAAGGCTGGTCTTCCAGTTTTCCAGGCGCTGCAGCAGCGGAAACCGGTGATAATAGCTGTGTCCAAAGTAACCGGTATGTGCTATAATGTGCAAGCCTGTTTTGCTAAGCCGGCCAGTATTTTTCTTAGTAGGCCCTTTACACCAGCGATAAAAGGCTTTAAACTTTCCATGGTGCTCCTGTTTTCTGAACGGTTGTAGTTTTTTTAAAATGCGGTCGCTTACCAATTCGGGCAGCCATTTATTAACACGGGCAGGCAGCATGGTATCGCAGGCAAAAAAGAAAAACGCATAGCCACCGGGCTTCAGCATGCTATATACATTTCTATAAAAGACGGCAGGCTTGTTGATATGCTCCAAAGTCATTTGTGCAAAGAGAAAGTCATATTGCTGTACAGCAGCAAAATCTTCTGCTTCCAAATCCGCCTGCACTTTTACATAATATGCCCCGGCCCTGGCCAGCTCCTCAGCAGAAATATCAATCACCCGGTAGGCCAGGTTGTTCGCAGCTATAAATCCAGCCTCCAGCAAGGGGTTGGCCCCGCCCCCTATTTCACCGATAGTATGGAAGCCTTTGTTTATAATCAGCTCCTTTGTAATACGTGCAAAATCGTCCCATGCCTGGTACGCATTACGGTAGTGTTTTTCCATATTGTACCCAAAGCTAAGAAAACCAAAGAACAGCCCTTATTGCTTTTTCTTAGATTTGCCGCATGTCTGTCGAACAGCTTTATACTATTTACCAGCAGCACCCTTCTGTACAAACGGATACCCGTAAGCTGAAGGCGGGAGATATTTTTTTTGCATTAAAAGGCGATAATTTCAATGGCAACCAGTTTTCCCGGCAGGCTCTTGAGCAGGGAGCCTCCTATGCGGTGATTGATGAAAAGGAATATGAGCTGCCCGGTAAAACCATTCTTGTAGCGGATGTGCTGACCACCCTGCAGCAACTGGCAGGCTATCACCGCAGCCGGTTTAGCATTCCTTTCCTGGCCATCACCGGCAGCAATGGAAAAACCACCACCAAAGAGTTGGTACATGCGGTGCTGTCTACCACATTTACCACTTATACTACCGGGGGCAACCTGAATAATCATATCGGCATTCCCCTTACCTTATTAAAAATAAAAGCGGATGCCCGGATAGCCGTTATAGAGATGGGCGCCAACCACCAGAAAGAAATAGAAGGCTACTGCACCTATACCCGCCCCACGCACGGGTTGATCACCAATGCCGGTAAAGCCCACCTGGAAGGCTTTGGCGGAGAAGCCGGAGTAAAAAAAGGCAAGGGAGAGCTATACGATTATTTACGCCACCAGGCAGGCACTGCTTTTGTGATGTGGGATTATGATTATTTGCGCCAAATGAGCGAAGGCATACCCCATATCATCCGGTACGGTACGGGAAATGCAGATGTGGAAGGCGAAGCAGTGCAAAGTGAGCCTTTCCTGGAAGTGCGGTTAAAAAAATGGAATGGGGCTGCAGCAACTTTACAAACACAACTGGTGGGCAGCTATAACCTGCCTAATGTACTGGCCGCCGTGGCAGCCGGGCAGCATTTTGGCGTAGCGCCGGAGCAAATAAAAAAAGCGATAGAAGCCTATACCCCTACTAACAGCCGCTCCCAGTTAATAGAAAAAGATTCCAACAAAATCATTCTTGATGCTTACAATGCCAACCCCAGCAGCATGCGGCTGGCCATAGAAAATTTTGCCCGTATGCAGGCGCCTGATAAGGTGCTGATGCTGGGCGCCATGGCCGAGCTGGGCCCGCAAAGCCTTAGCGAGCACCAGGGCATTGCTGACCTGGTTGCACAATATGCCTGGAAGGAAGTAGTACTGGTGGGTGGTGATTTTTTAAAAATCAATCACCCTTTCCGCCGGTTTGAAAATGCCGCAGAGGCCGGAAAATGGTTCCGGCAGCAGCATTTTACGCAAACGCATATTCTTATCAAGGGCAGCCGCAGCATGCAAATGGAAAAAGTAATTGCCGGGTGATGATTTAATATAAAATGACCCATGTAATGAGCAATCAGCAGGATTGGAAAACTTTATTTAGCCAGTTTGAGCCAGGCCTTACTGAGGCTATTGAGCAGGATGCTGTAATAAAAGAATACAAAGCCGGTGAAACGGTAATGCGGACAGGCCAGTTTATCAAATCGGCAGCGCTGGTCATAGAGGGACGTATTAAAATATATCGTGAAAACCAGGAAGGCGGGGAGTTCCTGATGTATTTCCTTGGGCCGGGCCAGGCCTGCGCGGTATCGCTTATTTGCGCCCTGCAGGCAAGGGGCAGCGAAGTAACGGCCGTAGCGGAAGAAGACAGCACACTGCTCATGCTGCCGGTACAGGCAATGGAACAACTGATGAGCGAATACAAAAGCTGGTACCAGTTTGTAATACAAACCTACCGCAGCCGCTTTGATGAGCTGCTCAACGTGATTGACCATGTTGCTTTTCGCAATATGGACGAGCGGCTCCGGTATTACCTGCAGCGGTATACAGACAATACCGGTAGAAAAAATATTGAACTGTCGCACCAGCAGATAGCAGATGACCTGCACAGCTCCCGGGAAGTCATTTCCCGGCTGCTGAAAAAAATGGAGCAGCGCGGAGAGCTGGTTTTATACCGGAATATGATATCACTGAAATAAACCCTTCAGTGATACCTGTCACCAGGCAGTCCGGCCCTTTTATATAATCTTGCCGTATATTCAAACTTATGTACATGGAGATAGCCGGTTATATTTCAGCCATATTGATAGGCGTATCGCTGGGACTGGTGGGCAGTGGCGGCTCCATCCTCACCGTACCCGTACTGGTATACCTCATGCATGTAAACCCGCTGGTGGCCACGGCCAGCTCCCTGTTTATTGTTGGCACCACCAGCCTGGTAGGTGGCATACGTGCTTATGTGCACCGGAAGGTGGACTTTAAAGCAGTGACCGAATTTGGTATCCCGTCCATCTTTTCCATTTTTGTTACACGGCATTACCTGTTGCCTGCCCTTCCGGACCGGTTGTTTTCCATTGGCTCATTAGATGTATCAAAGGAAATGTTCCTGATGGTAGTGTTTGCCATCCTGATGCTGGCGGCTGCCATCAGCATGATAGTAAGCAGCCGCGAACCGGAGCACCCGGAACAAACCGGGCAGTCCGGGCGGCACCGCCCGCTCCCGCTTTTATTGCTGGGCCTTGGCATTGGGGTTGTCACCGGGTTGCTGGGAGCCGGGGGCGGCTTCCTCATTATCCCTTCACTGGTGCTTTTTTTAAAACTGCATATGAAGACAGCAGTGGGCACTTCCCTGTTTATTGTAGCTATCAACTCCTTGTTCGGGTTTCTTTTCAGCCTTAAGCAATTTGAATACAACTGGGCCATCCTGCTTTCCTTTACTGCGCTGGCCATTGCAGGCATATTCATAGGCAGCAAGCTGGGTGAAAAAATAACCAGCGCCTCCCTTAAAAAAGGGTTTGGCTGGTTTGTACTTATCATGGGGCTGTATATAATTATAAAAGAGCTGTTTTTCCCATCACACTGAAAAAGTGATAAAAGTCATAAAAAAGGCAGTGTTTATCACGGAACTTTGCGCCGTATTTTAGTGACAGGAAAATATGAACTTTGTACATTGAAACGAAACAGACATGAGTGATGAAAATAAAGCAGCAAGGCCGTATCTGTCTTCAGCGCTAAGCTGCCGCTGCCCCCGGTGCCGTGAAGGGAAATTGTTTAAATACCCTACCAACTTCCTGTGGAAGAATAACCTGGTTATGAACAAAACCTGCCCCGTATGCGGACAGGCTACCGAAATAGAAGTAGGATTTTATTATGGCACCAGCTATGTGAGCTATGCGCTCTCTATAGCACTGAGTGTGGCTACACTGATTGCCTGGTGGGTTATCATTGGCCTTTCTGTTAATGATAACCGGTTTGTTTACTGGGTAGGCTTCAATGCAGTTTTTCTCATCTTCCTGCAGCCCTGGCTGATGCGGCTGAGCCGCAGCCTGTGGATTTCCTGGTTTGTAAAATATGACCCCAACTGGAAAACAAACAAGCCGGACGATGTATCGGAACGGATGAATACAGACCAGGCTAATAACTGGTAACCCCAATTCACCTTCCGGAGAACTGACCACTTTTCCCCTGTTCCTGTCATAACAGTGCCTGTTACCTCTTTAGCCTACCGGGAGAGCACAGCATTTACGG
>DAOLFO010000410.1:0-2521 GCA_035326305.1 Chitinophagaceae bacterium | reverse complement strand
GCCGCTGGCATTGAGAAAATCTGCCACCACCGGCAGCCGTACATTTTTGGGATACAGTACCGGGCGGCAGGCGAGCAGCCCTTTTGTATACGGATGAGCGGGCTGGTTGAAAATATGTGCCACTGTACCTTCCTCTGCTATTTCCCCTTTATACATCACAATGGTGCGGTCAGCTATCTCTGCCACCACGCCCAGGTCATGCGTGATGAAGATAACGCCCATGCCTGTCTGCTGCTGCAATTCTTTGATGAGCTGCAGTATTGTTTTTTGCACCGTTACATCCAGCGCAGTAGTAGGCTCATCGCAAATGAGCAGCGAGGGCTCACAGCACATGGCCATGGCAATCATTACCCGCTGTTTTTGCCCGCCGCTGAGCTGGTGCGGGTAGCGGTTAAAGATTGCCTGCGGGTTTGGCAGCTTTACCCGCTCAAACCACTGCAGCGTTTTTTCCCTGGCATCCTGCCGGCTTATTTTTTTGTGCAGTTGCAGCGCTTCCATCACCTGCCTGCCGCAGGTCATTACCGGGTTGAGGGAGGTCATGGGCTCCTGGAATATCATAGACACCTGGTTACCCCTTATTTTTTGCAGGGCAGACGGGGACAGTTCCAGGAGGTTTGCTGCCGTTTTTCCATCGGCTGCGAATAAAATGCTCCCTGAGCGGTAAACTGCCGGCGGGGCAGGCAGCAGTTGCAGTATAGAAAGGGAAGTAACCGATTTGCCGGAACCGGATTCGCCAACGAGCGCTACTATTTCCCCTTTATTGACAGTAAAAGAAATATGGCGCAGCGCCGGTGTGTGCTGCCCGTTGCTCACAAAGTCAAGTGAAAGATTTTCAATGCGCAGCAGGGGCAGCATCGGCAATTATTTTTTATCAATGATTTTAATGCTGAGCCTTTTTGGCGGTGTGGGATAGTATGCCATACATACGGCACAGTTTTGTACAGTGCTGGTGTCGATTTTAAAATAAAACTCATCGCCCTGCGCTATGCTATCGGGAAAAGTGCAGGGGCTGCCCAGCCCGAAAACATTTTCATAGCTTTTGCCGGAACTTTCATCTGTCCACGATGCGGCTACCAGGCTGGTGTCTGTGCTGCCGTCCATTATGCGGATGGTATAGTTCATGCAAAGCGCTTTTATTTCCAGCTTTCCTTTATACAGTCCCTCTTCAGGGGCAGCGGTGGATTTTGATTTGCCAGTACCGCACCTGGATGCAGAAAGGCTGATGGTGACGATGGCGGCCAGGAGGATAAGATGTCGCATGGTGTATGGTTTTAAAATTTAAGATGCCTTACAGTCAGCCCGTCATTAATCAACTGCTTCAGGGAGTCAATACCGATTTTCAGGTGTGTTTCCACATACTGGGCGGTGATGGACTTGTCGCTTTCTTCTGTCTTAACCCCTTCGGGTATCATGGGCTGGTCACTTACCAGCAGCAGGGCGCCCGTAGGTATTTTATTAAAAAATCCTACGGTGAAAATAGTGGCCGTTTCCATATCAATGGCATAAGCCCGTATCTTTTGCAGGTATTCCTTAAACTGCTCATCGTGCTCCCACACCCGCCGGTTAGTGGTATAAACGGTGCCCGTCCAGTAATCCACGCTGTAATCGCGGATGGTGGTGGACACGGCTTTTTGCAGCGCAAAAGCGGGCAATGCCGGCACTTCAGCGGGAAAATAATCATTGGAAGTACCTTCGCCCCTGATGGCTGCAATGGGGAGTATCAGGTCGCCCAGCTTATTTCTTTTTTTCAGCCCGCCGCATTTACCAAGAAATAAAGCGGCTTTTGGCTCAATGGCAGTGAGCAAATCCATAATGGTGGCAGCAGTGGGGCTGCCCATTCCAAAATTGATGATGGTAATGTCGCCGGCAGTGGCGCACTGCATCGGCCGGCCTTCTCCCACAACAGGCACATTGTTCCACTCTGCAAAGAGGCGCACATAATTGCTGAAGTTGGTCAGCAGCACATATTGCCCAAAATTTTCTAATTGCTCTCCCGTATACCGGGGCAGCCAGTTGCTTACTATATCTTCTTTCGTCTTCATACGCTGATTCCATCTATACGGCAGTTTTTGACGGATAAGGTAAAGGAAGGGCTGCCATATACGTTTCGCAATTTAATCATTTACTTTTGAAGCATGTTTGCAATTCATTACCCGGAGCCTTCATTCCGGGTAAAAAAAGAAAAAGGCAGGGAGCACATTTTTGATGCGCTGCGAAAAAAATGGCTGCTGCTGACACCGGAGGAGTGGGTGCGGCAAAATTTTATCCAGCACCTGGTGCAGGTATTGCAATATGCACCGGCGCTCATAGCGCAGGAAAAAATGATAAAAGTAGGAGAGCTTTCCAGGCGGTTTGACATACTGGTATACGACCGCCATCACCGGCCCTTTATGCTGGTGGAGTGCAAGGCCCCGGAAGTAGCGCTTGACGAAACGGTATGGCGGCAGGCGCTTACGTACTACAGCCATATCCAGTCGGGGATTATGGGGATTACAAACGGCCATCAAGCAGCCGCCTGGCA
>DAOLFO010000409.1:0-2523 GCA_035326305.1 Chitinophagaceae bacterium | reverse complement strand
GTTTGAGTTGGCAGGTGGTGGCTATTCCATGGAGCGGGCTACCAGCTCTGCTATATCCAGCACTTCCACATCGGCTTCTTTTTCTGCCAGCTTTACACCGTCGGTCAGCATCGTGTTGCAAAACGGACAGCCGGCAGCTATCACACCCGCACCCGTGCCAATGGCTTCATTGCTGCGATCTATATTCACACGGGTATGCCCTTTTTCTTCTTCCTTAAACATCTGCGCACCACCGGCGCCACAGCAAAGCCCTTTGCTGCGGCAGCGCTTCATCTCCACCAGCTCTGCATCAAGAGCCTCCAGCACCCTGCGCGGCGCTTCATATATATCATTGGCGCGGCCCAGGTAACAGCTATCGTGATAGGTAATACGCCGGCCCTTAAAGCCGCCACCTTCTTTCAGCTTTATCTTTCCCTCATCAATCAACTGCTGCAGGAATGTGGTATGGTGTATCACTTCATAATGCCCGCCCAGCTCCGGGTACTCATTTTTCAGCGTATTAAAGCAGTGGGGGCAGGCCGTCACTATCTTTTTAATCCCGTAATTATTCAGCACCTGTATATTCTGGTATGCCATCATCTGGAACATAAACTCATTGCCCGCCCGCCTTACCGGATCACCGGTACACATTTCCTCTTTGCCCAGTATCGCATAGCTCACCCCGGTTTTATGCAAAATAGTAGTAAAGGCTTTCGTTATTTTCTGCGCCCGCTGATCAAAGCTGCCGGCACACCCCACCCAAAAAAGCACTTCAGGGACCTGGCCTCCGGCAAATAACTCCGCTACAGTTGGTATCTGCATCGCATCGCAATTTTGCTCAAATCTAAACAATATCGCGGGAACAGGAAGTGATCCGGAATAAGTAATGAGTAATGAATAATGAATAAAGAGTGGTAAGTATAAAAGCCTGTCAGCCATCCCCACATTCTCACACTTCCTCATTCCCCCATTTCCAAACTACCTAAATCCCTAACCCTTATTTTTGCCTGACTCATGGCTATCAAAAAAAAATTTCAACGCCTCTTCAACTGGGAGCTCTGGAACTTCTACCTGCTCTATGCACCTATCAGCCCGGTTTGGTTCTGGTACAGCCTGCGCAGCCGCTCCTTCTGGTTTTTCAGCTCCTCCAATCCCACCATTACTTTTGGCGGCTTTGAAGGGGAAGGCAAAAAAGAAATGTATGACCAACTGCCCCCGCACCTGGTGCCCCGCACTATTTATATTATGCACGACTGGCCTTTTGATGAAGTAAATAAAAAAGTGCAGGAAGCCGGGTTCCGCTTCCCCTTTATTGTAAAGCCGGACGTAGGCATGAAGGGCATACTCTTTCGTAAAATAGAAAGTGAAGACCAGCTCCGCAAATACCATGAGCGCATACCTGTTGAATATATCGTGCAGGACCTGATCGACCTGCCGGTGGAAGTAAGCGTATTTTACTATCGCCATCCGGCAAATGAAAAAGGCACGGTGAGCGGTTTTATTCATAAAGAGCTGCTGCAGGTAAAAGGCGATGGCGTACTGACTTTAAAGCAACTGGTGGAGCAGCACCCGCGGGCAAAATTCCGTATGGAAGAAATGCAGCACCGCCACGGGCACCGTTTTGACCGGGTCATACCGGCAGGAGAAATCTTTTATTTGTCGTATGCCGGCAACCACAACCGCGGCGCCCATTTTACCAACCTGCACCGGGAGATCAACGGGCGCATGCACGAAGTATTTGATGAGCTGAGCCACAGCACCCGCTTCTATTACGGACGCTACGATATCAAAACATCTTCGGTAGAAGACCTGAAGGAGGGGAAGCATTTTCAGATTATTGAATTTAACGGCTGCGGTGCCGAGCCGAACCATATCTACGATTGCGGCATGAGCATCTGGCGGGCTTACAGCGTTATCTTAACGCACTGGAAAGCCCTGTACCGTATCAGCCGTTACAATCATAAAAACGGGGTGCCGTACTGGTCATTCCGGCGGGGTAAGCAGTTTTTAAAAGCAGCCAGGGCACATTTTAAAATGCTGGAAAAATATGATTAACCGCCTGCCCCTGTAAACTATTTAATCACCAATACCAGATTACCTACCTTCACGCTATGCACCCGCTGTTCCGCATTTTTATCACCGGTATGCTTGTTAGCTTTGTCGGGTCGCTGCCACTGGGCACCCTGAACATACTGGCCATGAAAATATCCATTTATGACGGTATCATGGCGGCTATATTGTTTGCTATCGGGTCGCTGCTGGTAGAAGTCATTTATGTACGCATATCCCTGGTGGCAATGGACTGGGTGCGCAAGCAGGACAAGCTCCTGAAAACACTGGAATGGGTTACGCTCTTTATTGTGCTGGCACTGGCCATTGCCAGCTTTTATGCCGCCCTGCACCCCGGTACCGACGGCGATAACGGCGGGGCCCCGGCCCCCCCCGGGGGGGATCCCTTTCCCCTTTCCGGGGGGGTGTGTGGCGTTAAACCGGGGGGGGTCCCATCCCCGTTTTGGCGGGGGGCTTTTTTTTTTTCCCAAAAAA
>DAOLFO010000408.1:0-2524 GCA_035326305.1 Chitinophagaceae bacterium | reverse complement strand
AGCCGTAACCGTTGCCAGCGCCTCTGCTGATTGCTCAGGCAGCAACAGCAACATAGTAACTATCCGCTTAAGCCAGCCCATTTATACCGGTGGCACTTACCAGTTGCGCCTTGTAGCCGGTATCGACGGCACCACCGTGATAGACGAATGTGGCATAGAGGCTCCTGTACAGCAACTGCCCTTTGAAGCAGCCGATACGGTTTCTGCAGCTTTTGATTACCTGTCACGCCTCGGGTGCAGAAAGGATACCCTGTTGTTTTCGCATAATGGGGCGCACGATGTAAATGTGTGGAACTGGAGCTTCAACAGCACAAGGGTCAATACCCGCCAGCACCAAGTGATTTGGCCGGCATCTTCCGTCAATGAAGTATCGCTTACAGTGTCCAACGGCGTTTGCTCCGATACGCACACCGCCACCATTATACTCGATAATGAAGTGATTGCCGGCTTTGACATGCCTGCAGATATGTGCCCGGAAGATGCGCTCACCGTTACTAATACCAGCACCGGCCTCATAGATGGATGGCAATGGACCTTTGGCACCATTGCCGGCAGCACACAAAAAGATGCGCCGCCGGTTTTATTTCCTTCCATCAACCGGGAGGTCATTTACCCCGTAAAGCTGGTGGCTACTAATACAGCGCTTGGCTGCAGCGACAGTGTGCAGAAAAATATAAAGGTGCTGAACAATTGCTTTATTGCCGTGCCCACTGCCTTTACGCCCAACGGAGACGGCCTCAATGATTTTCTTTATCCTAATAATGCCATCAAGGCAGATAACCTTGACTTCCGGGTATTTAACCGCTGGGGGCAGCTTGTTTTTCAGTCCAGCGACTGGACAAAAAAATGGGATGGCAAAATCAACGGAGTGGAACAGACCACCGGTGTATATGTATGGTCGCTCAGCTATACACACCGGGATACCGGTCAGAAAGTATTTCAGAAAGGCACCACAACACTTATCCGGTAAATAAATGAAAGGGAGAACAGATGAGCTATTCTCCCTTTTTGCAAATGCACTCTGGCTGGCTGACAGGTTAAAGCAATTTAAGCATGTAATTAGCCCTGAATACCTAATAAAGCACAGACCTGCTCATATGACATGGCTTTTAATTCAGATGCTGTATACAATTGATTATTTATCTCTGCCACCTTTTCCATATTGGCAGAACGCCCTGAAGCCGGTACGCCGCCCGGTATTAAAATATAGCGGAACTGGACAGCGCCAAAGCCTATGCTCCCCGAATTATCATGCGTAAAGCGGGTAATGAGCAGTTTGCTGACTTGTGGTACAAAACCAACCGTATTGGGTTTGCCGCCGGCATGGCTGGTGTAGGGCAACTGAAGCACGGTGGTGCTAAAACGCATATAGGCCAGTACCATACCATTACCAATCATTGTCTGTGTCAACTGGGGAGCCGTGAGATGATTGACCTTTACCTTGGTACCATCAATCACTGTATCACGCTGGGTTTGTTGAAAACTTAGCCATCCGCTGTAAATGACATTAGCAGTACCAGTGGCCCCGGTATTTCCGGCGGGACCACTGGGTCCCGCCGGCCCTTGTGGCCCTTCTGCGCCCTGCGGCCCTGCCGGGCCTTCTTTAGAGCAGGAAGCCGTAAGAAAAATAGCTGTCAGCAACAAACTGAATGCAAACCAAGTCATTTTCATAAAAGAAAGTTTAATGATGATAAAAAAAGAGACTATCCCCTCCCGGAAAGAGGGTTATCAGCCTGGTAAAATAGAGCAGGCGGGATTATCAGCGATGAAGAATGCAAACGACCAGCACCGATGTGGCAACGACCAGCAGCAGCAGGCAGATTTTTACCATGTTCATAGATTTAGTATTGATAAGGTTTAAAATGAAAATCAAAAATACCAGTACAATTATCGCCAGTCAATTCCCTGTTCGTTGGTTTTTCAGCAGGTGCTGCCCTTACCTGTACCCGCTATGTGTTAGCCGAAGGAATAAAAATCATTTGGAGCATATTTCACCGCTACCCTATCTTTGCACATGGCAACAAGAAATAACCCCTCTTCAGGAAAATCTTCCTCTAAAATCTTTGGTGAAGGCTTAACATTTGATGATGTGCTGCTTATGCCCGGCTACAGCCAGGTGCTGCCCCGTGACGTAAGCATCAGCACCAACCTGACAAAAGATATCCGCCTTAATATTCCCATGCTTTCCGCCGCTATGGACACCGTGACGGAAGCCGGACTGGCCATAGCCCTGGCCCGGGAAGGCGGTCTCGGTATCCTGCACAAAAACATGACCATAGAAAAGCAGGCCGAACAGGTACGCAAAGTAAAGCGCAGTGAAAGCGCCCTGATACTCGACCCCATCACGCTGCCGGAAGACGCCACCATTGGCGATGCCATGAAGCTGATGCGGGAAAATAAAATCGGCGGCATCCCCATCACCGATAAAGCCGGGAAGCTGGCCGGTATCCTTACCAACCGTGACCTGCGCTTTGAAGACAACAAAAAAAGAAAAGTAAGTGAGGTGATGACCAGCGAAAGGCTG
>DAOLFO010000066.1:0-12691 GCA_035326305.1 Chitinophagaceae bacterium | reverse complement strand
ACTATGACCGGTTCGTTTTTTCCTACCAGGATATTTATTATTACGGCGGACAAACCTTTAATATAAGGAGGGAAATGAGAGCATCAAGAGGAAAAGAGGGGGAAATGAAGGATATGATGATGGCAGCTCCGCCATCTGAATCAGAAAAAGGTGTCCTTAATGAACCGCTAAGAGAAGCAAAAATTGCGCTTTCCATTACGGATTCCATGTATATAAAAGGGGACTTAATCAACAAAAAAGAAGATATCCCTCAATCTACTATTCAAATCCGCAAAAACTTCAACGAAACAGCCTTCTTCTTCCCGGAACTAAGAACAGACGAAGCAGGTAATATCGAATTTTCGTTTACGCTTCCGGAAGCACTGACCCGTTGGAAATTCCAGGCCATTGCCCACACCAAAGAGCTGGCGCTGGGCTACAGCAGCAAAGAAATCATTACACAAAAAGAGCTGATGGTACAGCCTAACCCCACCCGCTTCCTGCGGCAGGGCGATACCATCAGCTTCAGCGCTAAAATCGCCAACCTTTCTGAAAAAGAATTAAGCGGTACGGCACAGCTTCAGCTTTTCAACGCTGCCACCAATCAGCCGGTGGATGGGTTATTTTCATTGGTACAAACCACGCAGCCCTTCCGCATAGCCACCGGCCAGAGCGCTGCCGTACAGTTTCCGCTGGTGATTCCAACTGGCTACCAGGAGGCGCTGGTATGGCGCATTACCGCAAAGGCCGGCGACCATAGTGACGGGGAAGAAAATATGCTGCCCGTACTGACCAACCGCATGCTGGTGACAGAAACATTGCCCCTGCATGTGAAAGGAAATACAGAAAAAACATTCCGCTTCGACAAGTTGATTAACAGCGGGCAAAGCAATACGCTGCAGCACCATTCACTCACTATCGAATATACCAGTAACCCGGTATGGTATGCCGTACAGGCCCTGCCCTACCTGATGGAATACCCGTATGAATGTGCAGAACAAACCTGGAACCGTTACTATGCTAATTCACTGGCGGCGTTTATTGCCAATAGCTCACCCCGCATCAAACAAGTATTTGAGCAATGGAAAACAACGGATACTGCCGCACTCATGAGCAAACTGCAGCAAAACCAGGAGTTGAAATCCCTGCTACTGGAAGAAACACCCTGGCTGCTGCAGGGTAAAAGCGAAGCAGAGCAAAAAAGAAATATCGCCCTGCTGTTTGACATGGTAAAGATGAGCAGCCAGCTTAGCGCTTCGCTGGAAAAGCTGAAGCAGCTGCAAAGCCCCAATGGCGGCTTCGTATGGTTTGCCGGTGGCCCGGATGACCGTTATATCACGCAATACATCATTACCGGCATCGGTCATTTACAAAAGTTAAATGGTGTGGCAGCAGGCCAGCAGGAGCCGCTGCAGCAGGTACTGTCAAAAGCTATTCCCTATTTAGATAAAAAAATAAAAGAGGATTATGATGCGCTGGTAAAAAATAAAACAGACCTTACAAAGTATACACCGGGACATACAGTAGTGCAGTACCTGTATATGCGCAGTTTTTTCCCTGCATATAAAATACCTGCTGCTTCGCAAAAAGCGTATGACTATTTTATGAAAAGGCTGCCGCTGAGCTGGACCAAACAAAATAAATATATGCAGGGCATGATTGCTTTAGCGCTATACCGTAGCAGCGATGCAAAAACACCTGCGGCCATCCTGAAATCTTTGAAAGAAACATCTATTAATAATGAAGAACTGGGCCGCTACTGGAAAGATGCCGGGCGTAGCTGGTGGTGGTATGAAGCGCCGGTAGAGCGGCAGGCATTGCTGATAGAAGCATTCCTGGAAGCCGGTAATGATAAGGCTGCCGCTGACGAACTGCGCACCTGGTTGCTGAAAAATAAACAAACCACCCGCTGGGAATCTACCAAAGCCACAGCCGAAGCCTGCTATGCGCTATTGCTGCAGGGCACAGACTGGCTGGTCAATGACCCGGCTGTAACCATTACCGCAGGCACAACTGTTGTCCGCTCTGCTGATATAAAACAGGAAGCAGGCACCGGTTATTTCAAAACCACGTTCACAGATGCTGCCGTTAAGCCGGAGATGGGCAATATGCAGGTAAAAGTCAGCGGTAACGCACCTTCCGCTTCCAGTTGGGGCGGCGTATACTGGCAGTATTTTGAAGACCTGGACAAAATCACCACCGCAGCAACTCCGCTGCAGTTGACGAAAAAATTGTTTGTAGAAAAAAATACAGATACCGGCCCTGTGCTGTCACCCGTTGCCGACAGGCAGCTTATCAAAACCGGTGATAAAATAAAAGTGCGCATTGAGCTGCGGGCAGACCGGGATATGGAGTATGTACATATGAAAGATATGCGGGCGGCGGCGCTGGAACCGGTGAATGTGCTGAGCGGCTACCGCTGGCAGGATGGGTTGGGCTATTACGAAAGCACCAAAGATGCCAGCACCAACTTTTTCTTCAGCTACCTGCGAAAAGGAACGTATGTATTTGAATACACCCTGTTTGCTACCCATGCCGGAAACTTTAGCAACGGTATCACTACCATTCAATGCATGTATGCGCCGGAGTTCACCTCTCACAGCGAAGGCATCCGTATACAGGTACAGTAATAATCCACTGCTGTGCATAAAGACAGGCCATTCCTTTCGGGGAGTGGCCTATCTTCATTTATGGGCCGGGGGAGAAACCCGCCATGCCCGCAACCCGTCTTTTTCTGCAGTATATGCGACCAACTGTTTTATTGCTTTTATTATCATTGGTGCTGCTTGCTATTGCCTGCAGCAGCCATCGCACTGCGGCCGGCTATTACCAGTCAAAAAATGAAATGGCAGAATTATGGCTGTATGCGTCCGGTCGTTTTGATATGCTGCAGGCCGGGGCTTTGAGTGATTCTTTATACTCCCGCACCTGCGGAAAATGGAGCAGCGCAAATAAAAAACTGCAGCTTGTACCAGATGGGCAGGCCGGTGAATTTCTCCCTTTTGAAGATTCCATGAGCCGCTTTACCGGCATTTCCTCTTTTCATTTTCGTGACAGCCGCAACAGGCCGGTGCCTGTACGCTACCTGCTGCTGGGCAAAGGACAGCCAAAGCCTCATTTTGGGAACAGCCTTTTTTTCTTCGCCGGGGATTTTAAAGCCACGGATACCATCCGGTTTTTCTTCCGGGGATATGCACCCTTTCAGTATCCCGGCTCTATTCCTTACAGCATTGGAGAAAATGCGCATACCATCACCCTTCATGAGCCATTGCAGCATAGCTTTTTTAAAGACTCCCTGTTTTATATTAGGAAGAAAAAGCTGAAATCAAATTCCGCTGTTTTCAACAAGAAAAAAGAAGTATTGCCCTGACAAGCCGTAATTTTATCGTGTTTTTTCAGTTATCATTTTATGACGGATACAGATTATCTCATCGTCGGGCAGGGCATCAGCGGCACTTTTCTTTCTTTTTACCTGCTAAAAGAAAATAAAAAAGTAGTGGTGGTGGATGACGGAGCGCCGGGCAGCCCGTCAAAAATTGCGGCCGGTGTCATCAACCCCGTTACCGGCCGCAGGATGGTAACGGTATGGCTGGCAGATGAGATTTTTCCTTTTGTATGGAAAGCCTATAACGAAATAGGGCAGCAGCTTGGCATTACCGCTATTTCACAAAAAACGATTATTGATTTTTTCCCCAACCCATTTATGCGGGAAGGTTTTTTGAAAAAAATAGAAAGTGGTGATAAGTATGTTCATGCCTACCCCGAACAAAATTATTTCAATAATTTCTTCAACTACGAATTTGGTTGCGGCGAAATAAAACCTGCTTATACAGCGCACCTGGAAACGCTGCTGCCCGCCTGGATGCAATTCCTGCAACAAAGCAACCTGCTCCTCCGGGAAACATTTGACTACTCCCTGCTTCATCACACAAGTGAGGGCATTCATTACAAAGATATCCGGGCAAAGGCTGTTTTGTTTTGTGATGGCGCCACGGGAGCAGGCAACCCATATTTTCAGCAGTTGCCTTTTGCGCACAATAAAGGCGAAGCGCTGGTGCTATCCATTCCTGATTTGCCTCCGCACCATATTTACAAACGCGGCATGCTGCTGGTACCTATGGCAGCAGCAGGTATGTTCTGGATTGGCTCCGCCTATACCTGGCAATTTGAAAATGCGGACCCCACTCCTGCTTTCAGGGAAAGTACAGAAGCGTTGCTAAAAAACTGGTTCCGCCTTCCTTATAAAGTGGAAGAACACCTTGCCGGGCTGCGCCCGGCCACACTGGAGCGCCGTCCCTTTGCCGGCATGCACCCGCTATACCCTTCCGCCGGCATCCTGAATGGAATGGGCACTAAGGGCTGCTCACTGGCTCCTTTTTTTGCACAGCAGCTATGCAATCACCTGGTATATGGCCAGCCCATATACCCCGAAGCATCAGTAGCACGTTTTCAGAAAATATTATCCCGGTAATATCAGGCGGCGGGCAGGGTATAAGCCAGTTTTCTTTGCCGGTGCTTTCGCATCAGCTTACGAAACTGGTAAATGAGGAACAGCGTAATCATAGTCCGTCAGGATTAATTATTTTTTTAGGCATGGTGAGGTCCTGGTTCAGCACATGGCATATTGCCTGGTACAGGGCGGGCATATTCTTTTTTAATTCGGCCGGGCCCTCAAAAAAGGCCTCCACGCTTACCGCCCAAAACTCATGCATATTGCTGAAAGCATAGCTGCGCAAATAGCTGCGGCGGTGCGTGATAACGTCGGCAAGGATAGGCCCCGTGCTCTTTGAAAATTTTTCGTAGTTAAACCGGAAATGCGGGTCATTCTGCCCGTACTGTGCAAAATAATTATTATACAACAGCGCATGCGCCATTTCGTGAATGCCCACATTGATATTATCATAGCGGTCTGCATAGCCAAACAGGAAATGCTTCCAGGAAAGATAAATACCATCGGGCGCCACATGACCTACATACAATTCCTCATCACTCTCCATCTGATAGGCTTCGCCTGTGATATAGATGTCTGTAAAATGCGGGAGCAGGTAATTTTTCAACCCAAATGTAACCTGTGTGGCAGAAGCGCTGACTAAAACAGGAATAACCGGGTCTTCTTTTAACCCGACGTAATGAAATTTTTTTAGCTGCTGAAACTGGTGTGTGCGCCGCACAAAACGCCATTGATCGGCTATCGTCAGCTCTCCAAAATAAGGAATAACCGATTTGATGACCGGCGCATAACTGTTGAAAATGGCGGCGTCCATGCCAGCCAGCTCCACATTGCCTGCGCGGGCCTCCTGATCTTGATCTTCAAAAATTTTTCCTATTCGCTTTATCCAGGACGACATAAAGTACGGTTCTGCTTACAATATAGACAAGTATCGTTTTATTTGCAAGCCCGCACAAGTATTGCACCTTAGTAGTTTTACGATTTGGTTTTAAAATGAATTATAAATCAGCAAACTGCCTGAACAGAATAGCTCCCGTTAATTTTTTACCGGTACGGATTTCAATTCGTTCCTTCCGTAAAAGACCGGGAAATACATCAGCGATGCCTTTGCAGGGTTAAGCTGGTAAACTCCTGAATACCTTGTTTCTAACAAAATATCATACTCATACTCCCCGGCAGGCATTTTTTCAGCAAAAAGCACCACCTTGTTTTTCAGGTACTCTTTGTGTACTTTATATCCCTGCTGCTTTTTAGCTGCATAGGTGCACCCCGCAGGTATGGGAATCTCTGCCATTACATACTCCGCATCTGCCATTACCTTTATTTTTACTTTCATCGTCACGCTTTCACCAGCCCGTAAAGAATCCATAATTGTCCCGGTTTTCTCAAACCAGGTTTTTACTTCAAACTTATCAGTTACCGGGAGCGGATGTTTATTGAAGAACGTTTGCCAGGCTGTAAGGTAAACCATGCCGCCGCCATTTTTCTTAACCCGGACAGGCATCCCTTCCGGAGCTTTTACCCTCCATGCTATTGTATCTGAAAGAACAGTTCCATTCACACTAATGACCGGTTTGGAGATAAAAGAAGCCTGTTCCCGAAGAATAGCAGGTAAGATAGCCGCTACTGTATTAGCTGATTCTACTGTATTCCGCCATTTGCCGTCTTTTCGCTGCTCCAGGAAATAGCGGATGATATGCGGCCCGATATTATTACTGCCACTTACCTCATTTTCCAGCACACTATAAGCAAGTGCTGTGGTAGCCATGCTGTTATCTGCCCAGTAATAGCTGTCTTCGCCCCAATACACGCCTCCCGTCATTGTTTTATTTTGTTTTTTCATCACTATATCCAGTTCGCTGCGGTAATCCAGTTTTTGCTGTTGTTTTATTTTTATTACCTGCCATTGCTGGTGCAAAGTGAGTGAATCAAAGCTTAGCTGCTGAAGATAAAACCCGTAGTCCATTGTATGTCCCGTCCCGCTCAGTGCAAGCAGGGTAGCCGGCAGCTTTCTTTTACCTGCTTTCAGCAAATTATTTTGTATAAATAAAACAGCATTGCGGATATTGGTTTTCACCAGCGGATCATCTTTTAACAGCAAAAGCGTCTCCATCACATGGACGGTGACATCTGCATTGGCTTCGCCGCTCCACCAGGCCCAGCCTCCGTCAAAGAGCTGCCCTTCCTGCATTTTTTTTAATAATTGCCGGATCGTTTTTTCTTTTTTGAAGGGCTGCCCTAATGCTTTTCGTATACGCTGCTCCATCAGTAAGCCTTTTAATTTAGAGGCGGTTTGCTCCATACAGAAGTAAGGATATTCTTCCAGGTGCTTCAGTTCATCCAGCAGCAGGTCAAGCGTATTGAGATGTGCATACACCTGCACTTCTCCTGCGCCTGTATCCGGGTAAAAAGTAAAACTGGTATCTTTTAATAAAGCCCAGAACTGGCCTTTTGCCTCTTCCGTTCCTTTTTTTATGACCGGCACACGCCGCAGTTCACCATCTTTATAGCCATTGTCATCTTCCATCTGGTATTGTAATAACAGCGTATCCCCTGCCACTGCTTTTACCGGCAGGTGATCCACAACGGCTCCGCTTCCGCTGATCGTCTGCAGCCTGTTATCAAAAAGAGGCTGATCATTTATGCGGAAGGAAAGGCGGACTGCAGCCGGCGAAGCTGTATAATTCAGGACTTTCCCCACTACCATAGCAGAATCCCCTTCTGTCAGAAATGCGGGGGCAGCAAGCTGTGCCAGCATGGGCTTAAATGATTTTACCAGCGAAGAAGCTTTGGTGATACGTTTCTTTTTGTCCATACCCACTATAAATGTTTGCCAACTGGTCACATTATCAGGATATGTCACTTCAAATTTACCTGGCCATTCTTATCTGTAATCAGGTTAGGCATCCAGAACGCATAATCACGAAATGTTTCCCGGAGGCCGCCGGCCATAAAGCCGGGAGTATAAATAATGATAACCCCGTCTGCTGCACGGGCTCCATAAATGCTGACGGCCGCTGCGCCTTTCAATACCGACACCTGCATATTATCCAGCACCATTCCCTCAGGCAGCTCATCTACCGGCATTCCATCAATAACATACAAAGGTTTGGCGTTGCCGGTCAGGCTTGTTGCTCCCCGCAGCCGTATATGCGTAGTGGCTCCGTCATTGCCTGACACGCTTACGCCGGCTACTTTCCCCATCAATGCCCCTGTCACTTCTTCTGTTCTGATAGATATGGCGCTTGCCGTTAATGTTTTTTTTCTATTGGTGCCATAGGCCGTCACCACTACTTCCTGCAGGGCGTAGGTAGCTGCATTTAATGAAATATCCAGCCTGGCCTGACCGCCTTCTGCAATGCTGACGGGATGCTCAGCAGCTTCGTACCCAAGGGCACTGAACACAAGCCGGTAAGTGCCTGCGGGCAGGTTTTCCAGTATAAAAAACCCGTCTTCCCCGCTGGTTGTACCTGTGACATACCCCTTCAACTGTACGGCAACATGTTGCACCGGCAGTTTACCCGCCTTATCAGTGATGCGGCCCGTAATGCGGGCATTACCTGCAGAAAGCGATGGCAGGCCACTGCGCACCACTGCCCTTGCCGGCCTTTCATCAACGGGCTCCGGAGGCGTTATCGTCTTACGCCAGCGATCTTCCTGGCCCTGCCTTATTTTTTTTATCGTATCGCTGAGTGAGCTATGCAGCAAATGATCTGTCAGCAGGCAAAGTGTTGCATTTGCTTTTACTTCCACATCTTTTATTTCAAGATACTGGTAATGCTTAGTTATAAATACAAGCGTGTACCTGCCGGGATCAACAGATGTAAATTCATCAAATCCATATTCTCTTATCCGCGTTATCACGGTATCCGGGCGTTCGGAATAGAGAATGCCATACATATAAAGGCTGTCTGGTGGCAATACGATGCTTATCCTTCCTTTTCCGGCTACAGCCCGATCAGGATAATAAGTATGGTCTGCCTGCAAAAAGGGCTGCACAGGTTTTGAAACGGTATAATTTATAACAGGGTGTGGCAGCACAGTATCGCCCAGCTTCCATTCCGGATCAAATACCGGCAGCTCTGCTTTAGTGTTTTCCGGGAATATACGGCTACGTTCCAGCCTTACCATTTTTGGCGAAAACCTGTACGCATAGCCCGGCTCAAAAGCAAATTTTATATCAAATGCAGCAGGCTGATAAAAATGAATGCTGTCGCCTGCAGAAAACGGGCCGGCAAGATGTTTCTTATACCCTGCCAGTTGTATTACCCGGTTTCCCTGCCAAAGCACCCCATAGGTATACCGGTAATCAGCAGGTATTTGGATTAGCGAATTTTCAAGCTGGGAAATTTCGAATGGTGTATAATAAGCCTCAAGCTTTGTCACTTTCGCTCCTGCAGGCAGCCGGTCCAGGTCAAAGACTATATCGTATTTGTAAAAGGGCTGTAAATAGATGCTGTCTATCTCAATAAATTTATCCCGCAGGCGAAAACCAAACTGTGTATAACCGCCCTGCGTGCTGTGCGCATATACTGCATGTGCATTAATACCGTGGTACCATACCAGCCTCCGGTTGATATACTGAAGATATACCGGCTGCGGCACTCCTTTCTTCACCACATACAGCGATACCTGCGGCTCATACTCCGCAATCTGCTGCACTGCTGTGGCAAAGCTGTCTTTGGGAAATAGCAACTGGTAATACAGCATGGTATCCAGCGGGAAAACATTTCGCCAGCCCGGATGCTCCCCCAGTAAAAAGCGGTTGCTGAAATCTGCATCCTCTAATTCATAGTTATCAAACAATATCCTCCGCTTCAGCCTGAATGTTTGCAGGTAAGGCGGCTCATTCACCCGGATGTCTTTCTGAAACTGGCTGTTGTAGCTAACCGCAGTAAGGTTGACACCGCTTGCCGGCCTGCCTTTATAATCTCTCACAGAGACCGTAATTGTATCTTTCTTACCGGGATATACGGTCGCTTCTCCTTTTATATCCGTTTGCAGCAGCTTATCCAGACGGGCAATATTATGATTACCTTTATGCTCCCTGCCCGCCCATATGTAATTCCACTCCACCCGGTACATGTGCCGGCGGGGCAGTTGCCTGTACCAGGTAATACGTGCTGCAGTATCGCTGCCGCGGTACAGCAACCTCCTTCCATCAAAAATGCTGAAGTGTACCAGCGCCTTTCGCGGGTTTTGCAGGGCAAAACCTGAAGAGTCTCCCTGCTGCAGGTACTGAAAATGCAGGGATGAATAATTATCCGTCACATACTCACCTACCGCCAGTTGCACGGTATCCTGCATGGCAGTAAATATGTACCGCTCTGTAAGAGGATCAGCTTTCTGCCGGAAAGGGAAGCTGATTTTTTCGGGCCGGTCATTATCCTTCACCAGCCACCCCGGCTGCTTTTTTACTCTCCCATTATCCGTATAGCTTGCCTGCAGCCAACCGTCTTCCATGTCAATACTTATCTGGCGGGTATCTTTCCTGTATTCAATGCTGACCTGTTTTTCCTGTATCTCATTATTACTGTTCCGGAATACAGCCTTAGCGCTTACCTGCATATCAGCCTGTGGCAGCCGTGCAGCCGGCACCACAATTTTTGTATCTCCTTCAGCCGCCAGCGACAATTCTTCTGTCCACAATGTATCCGGCACCCACATTTGTGTATCATAGAAACGGTCTATCCGTTCGGTGAGCAAAGCAAGCTGTACACGGCCATCCATCAGTCCAAGCCCGTTAGCATCTTTAGCGCTGGCATAAAACACCAGCGTATCCGCCTGTGTATACCTGCTTTTCTCCGCACGGAGATTATATTCAGTCACTTCATCCAGCAGGTAATCTTCTATTTTAAAAGTGCCGCGAAGCCTTGCTCTTTTCCCGTCTTTCCAGGTGATGGCATACTGGCGGTCACTCTCCAGGGAGTCGCCCAAAACAAACTCATACAGGAATGCACCCGGCGTTTGCGGCGATAAGCTGGTTAGCTTCTTATCCGTATAGGCGCCCCTGTATGTATAGGAAAGGTGAAGGGTAAGCGGCTTCCTGTATACTTTTTTCCTTTTATCCAGCACGTATGCTTTCAATCTTACCGTATCGCCTGGTTGGTATTTTGGCTTATTAAATACCATATAGCCATAGTTAGTATCTTTTTTTGAACGGGAGCGGTAGTACCGTCCCGGCCGGAATAGCCTTTTTACTTTTTGCACCGGCCAACCCAGCACCCTTCCTGTTTTTGTATAGCCAAAGTTGCTCCACCACTGCTGCCAGGTGGTCCTGTCCATATCCTCCATGGCAGTAAGCTCCATAAACAGCGTGTCGCCGGGTATGGCTACTTTTATCAATGCTTCGTCCGGCTTTTTATTTTTTATAATAAAGCTGCTGGTGGTGGAGTTGCGGGCTATTTCCTTCCCGTTGACCCAAAGCCTTGCTGCAGGCACCGGCGCCCCGCTGCTATCCCGTACTTCCAGTTGCACCCGGTGCTGGTCGTTGACCGGTACCAGCTTTATCCGGCTCTGGCAGTAATACTCCGCCACCAGCTTATTTTTTATTACTGAAAACACAATATAATTTCCGGCAGGCAGGCCTTCATAGTTGGCCGTATCTGCATGCCAGGAAGTAAAAGGCTGCAGGGACAGGTAATGATGTGGCTGTATCGTATGATCCTTAATATATTTCTCAGCAGTATCCGCCGGTACCTGGTACACCAGCTTCCGCCAGCCCGCCTGGCGGGCATGCTGCACACGCTGCTGCGCAAAAGTGAAAATGAAGGAAAATAAAAAAAGGATACTAATCAGTACTTTCCGCATAAGCAATAGTTGTACAAGGGCGGATGCGCAAAAGCAAAGAATTGCATACAAATACTGAAAATTTTCCCATATTTCCTCCCTCCTGCCTCCATTGGCCGGTAGCCGCTTCCTTCCTATCTTTGCGGGCTGCCGCTGCAAGCAGCTTTTTTGTTTTCATTTACAGCATACAGACCACTTTATATGTACAGAACGCATACCAATGGTGAACTAAGATTAGAGCATGCCGGGCAAACCGTAACCCTGGCCGGCTGGGTTCAAACCGTCCGCAAATTCGGGGCTATCACTTTTGCAGACCTCCGCGACCGCTATGGTATCACCCAGCTATTATTTGGCGAAGAACTGAATAAACAACTGGAAGAAACCCCGCTGGGCCGTGAATTTGTATTGCAGGCCACCGGAAAAGTGAGCGAACGCACTAATAAGAATCCCAATTTGCCGACAGGCGATATAGAGCTGATAGTATCTTCTTTCCAAATACTCAATAAATCGGCAGTACCGCCCTTCACTATCCAGGATGATACGGATGGAGGTGATGACCTGCGGATGAAGTACCGCTTCCTTGACCTGCGCCGCAATGCGGTAAAAAGAAACATAGAGCTGCGCTATGCAGTAAACCGTGCCGCCAGGAATTATCTTCATTCCAACGGCTTTATGGATATAGAAACGCCTTTCCTGATCAAATCCACCCCGGAAGGCGCCCGTGACTTTGTGGTGCCCAGCCGCATGAACCCCGGCCAGTTTTATGCCCTGCCGCAGTCACCGCAAACATTCAAGCAATTATTAATGGTAAGCGGGTACGACCGCTATTACCAAATCGTGAAATGCTTCCGCGATGAAGACCTGCGGGCTGACCGGCAGCCTGAGTTTACACAGATTGACTGTGAAATGGCATTTGTAGAGCAGGAAGATATCCTGCAGATGTTTGAAGGCATGGTCAAATCCGTTTTTAAAGAAGTAAAAAATATAGATTACACACAGCCTGTGGAGCGCATGACATGGGAAGATGCCATGTGGACTTACGGCAATGATAAGCCGGATATCCGCTTTGGTATGCAATTGTGCAACCTGAAGTTCCCGGCACATACTTTTCCTGGCCGGCCTTCGCTTGCTTCCCTGGTTGACGGAGCCGGCTTCCCGGTATTTGACAGCGCCGAAACGGTAATAGCCATTGCAGCGCCCGGCTGTTCGGAGTATACCCGCAAGCAAACAGATGAGCTCACGGAATGGGTAAAGCGTCCGCAAATAGGAATGAAAGGCCTGGTATTCATTAAATGCAATGCTGACGGCAGCTGTAAAAGCAGCGTAGATAAATTTTACCCGGAAGATCGCTTAAAAGCAATAGCAGATGCAGCAGGTGCAAAAGCGGGTGACCTGGTGCTGCTGCTGGCCGGCGCTGAAGAAAGGACACGCAAAGCCACCAGTGAGCTGCGCCTTGAGATGGGCCGCAGGCTG
>DAOLFO010000065.1:1255-12699 GCA_035326305.1 Chitinophagaceae bacterium | reverse complement strand
CGCTCATGCTCACTCTGCAGGTCCATGCCCCAGCCGGTAACGGGGTATTGAAATTTCTTTTTCTTATTATGGTTGCTTTCTTTCAGTATCTCTATTGCCTCGGTATAGGTGAGCCGCTGAAAATCGTTGTTCAGCACAAACTCCAGCTTTTCTATCAATCCCATTTCGCTGCGCTTGTCCTGCGGCAGTTGCTTTTCTTCATCGGTAAGGCGCTGCGCCAGGAAGTCCAGGTCTTCCCGGTTATGCTCCATAGCATAGCTGATAAGGTATTTGATAAACTCTTCCGCCAGGTTCGCATTATCTTCCAGGTCATAAAAAGCCATCTCCGGCTCTATCATCCAGAACTCGGCCAGGTGCCTGGCGGTATTTGAATTTTCTGCACGGAAAGTAGGGCCGAATGTATAAATATCACCAAAAGCTGTAGCGCCTAACTCGCCTTCCAGTTGCCCGCTCACCGTCAGGTTGGTGCTTCGGCCAAAAAAATCTTCTTTAAAGTTGATAGTACCGTCTTCATTCTTTGGGGCGCTGCCGTCAATGGGCAATGTCGTTACCCGGAACATTTCGCCGGCGCCCTCTGCATCACTCGCTGTGATGATGGGCGTATGCATGTACACAAATCCTTTTTCATTAAAAAAACGGTGTACGGCAAAAGCCAGCGCATGTCTTACCCGGAATACAGCGCCGAATGTATTGGTGCGAAACCGCAGGTGCGCTTTTTCCCGCAGGTATTCTAATGTGGGGCGGTTCTTCAGCTGCAGCGGGTATTTTTCCGGGTCGCTGTCGCCCAGCACTTCGATGGTATCTGCTACCAGGTCCATCTTCTGTCCTTTGCCAAGTGAGGCCACCAGCCTGCCGGTCACTTTCAGCGAAGCGGAAGTGGTAAAGCGTTTCAGTAATTCCTCATCAAAGCGGCCCAGCCCGGCCACCACCTGTATATTATTATTGGTGCTGCCATCGTTGAGCGCTATAAACTGGTTGTTGCGAAATGACCGCACCCAGCCCATTACAGTTACTTCCTGCCCCTGCGGCTCCAGCGCCAGCACGGTTTTTATTTTTGTCCGTTTGTTGAACATATTGTGAAAATTGGTGTGCAAAGATAACCCGAAAACAGGCGTAAACACAGTCTTTCAGCCGTTTAGATTTTCACGCAGCGACCGCTGGTTCCGTCAAAAATTTTTGTTTTTTCAAAAAAGGCTGTATAATTGCACCGGAAAGACGGCTGGTTAGTTCATTTCTCTCTTATTAGCTCATCACGTTTTTACCACTCATTTCCATTCAAATAAACACAAGCTTTTCAACTTTTTTCGGATTCGTGACCCGGATATTGTGATTAAACTCAAGACTTTTGTATGTATGACATTTTGCAATTGAACGATATGCTCGTTCCTGAATTGCTCGATATTGCTGAGCAGCTCAACATCCCCAATGCTAAAAAATTAGACAAGCAGGACCTGGTATACAAAATACTGGACAGCCAGGCTATTGCCGGCTCCAAATCCGGTGCTGCTGCGGAAGAAAAAGGGAAACGCAAGCGTATCATAAAAGCTAACACCAACACCGGTACAGAAGAAGCAGTGGTGGAAGACAGCGGGGAAGAAAAAAAGCCCGCCCGTAAAGTCGCTGCCCCGGTGAAAAAAGAAGAAAAACAGGCTCCTGTTAAAAAGGGACGAAAGAAAACGGAAGACACTAAAGAAGAAAAAGAAGCAGCGGCAGCCCGGCCGGCCACTCCTCCCGATACTTCGGCCATAGCAGAGGCCATGCTGGCCGCTACGGAAGAGCCCGTGGCAGCGCCGGAAACACCAGCTCCCAAACAGCAGTATCCCCAGCGCCGTGAGCAAAATTTCAATATTGAATTTGATGGCGTGATACTTTCCGAAGGGGTGCTGGAAATGATGCCTGATGGCTATGGTTTCCTCCGCTCTTCTGATTACAACTACTTATCATCTCCCGATGATGTATATGTTTCTCCCTCGCAGATAAAATTATTCGGGCTTAAAACCGGCGATACCGTGCAGGGTTCAGTACGGCCGCCCAAAGAAGGCGAAAAATATTTTGCTTTGCTGAAGGTGGATGCTATCAATAATAAGAGTCCTGAAGAAGTAAGGGACCGGGTTCCTTTCGATTACCTGACCCCTTTATTTCCTTTTGAAAAATTAAATCTCTTTACGCAGCCCAACGATTATTCCACCCGCATCATGGACCTGTTTACCCCTATTGGTAAAGGGCAGCGGGGATTGATTGTGGCGCAGCCCAAAACCGGTAAGACCATGCTGCTGAAAGCAGTGGCCAATGCCATTGCCGCCAACCATCCTGAGTGCTACCTGATGGTAGTGCTGGTGGATGAGCGCCCGGAAGAGGTGACCGATATGGAAAGAAGCGTAAGGGCAGAAGTGATAGCCTCTACTTTTGATGAGCCGGCAGAGAAGCACGTGAAAGTATCCACCATTGCTTTGCAAAAAGCAAAAAGGCTGGTGGAGTGCGGGCACGATGTGGTGATACTGCTTGACTCCATCACCCGCCTGGCCCGTGCACATAACACGGTAGCGCCTGCCTCTGGTAAAGTGCTTTCCGGCGGTGTGGAAGCCAATGCCATGCAGAAGCCCAAGCAATTTTTTGGTGCAGCCCGTAAAATAGAAAATGGCGGTTCGCTGACCATCATTGCCACAGCGCTGGTGGATACCGGCAGCAAAATGGATGAGGTAATTTTTGAAGAATTCAAAGGTACCGGCAACATGGAGCTGCAACTTGACCGCCGCCTGGCCAATAAGCGTATTTACCCGGCTATTGACCTCACTGCATCCTCCACCCGCCGCGACGACCTGCTGCTGGATAAGGATGTGCTGCAGCGCATGAACCTGCTCCGTGTGTACCTTACCGATATGAACACCGAAGAAGCTATGCGTGAGCTGCAAAACCGGATGAAGGGAACGAAGAACAATGAAGAGTTCCTTGCCAGCATGAACCGGTAAGCCAGGACGTTTGTCATCAAACCAACCCGGAATATGAAACACACACGACTACTGGCTATTGCCGCTGCTCTTCTCTTCACCGCAGCCACAGCCTGCAACAGTGAAAAAGAGGATAAAGAGAAGGACGCTGCTGCAGGCGCCCAAAGCCCGGCAGACGGAGAGAAAAAGAAAACCGAAGTAACTGTAGGGCCTGACGGTGCCGGTATTAAAACCAAATCTGGCGACGAGGTGAAAGTGAATAAGGACGGCAGCTCGGTGGAAACCAAAGACCTGAAGATCAGGGTAAACACAAAAGATACAGGCAAAAAGAATTAAAACCCGCTTTAAAGGTCCCTCCGGGGGCCTTTTTTATTCCACCAGTACAATCTCAGAGCGGGTAATCCCGTTATCATAGCTCCAAATCCTTTGCGAAAACGACCATGTACCTGTCATTCAAAAAAACCCTGGCTGTCCTGCTGCTGCTCGCATTGCCTGTAGTACTGCCCGCCCGCCAGAAAACCCTGACCGGCCTCTGGACAGGCAACCTGAATAACAACGACTCCGTTGTCCGCAAGGATTTATCTTTTGAAATTGCCCTCACCCAATACAAAGACCGGGTATACGGCTATTGCCGCCGCACATTCCTGGTAAATGATACCCTGTACTACGTAGTAAAGCGGGTAAAGGGAAAAGTAGAGGACGGCGTATGTGAAGTAAAGGACGATGAATACCTTTCCCACAATTTTGCCCGGGTGGACAAAGGCGTAAAACTCACTTACACCTTTCACCTGAATGAAAAAGACAGCAACTGGGTGCTGGACGGCAACTGGAAAACCAACCAGGTAAAAAAGAAATTTTATGCCATAGACGGCACCGTGCAGATGGTGGAAGATAAAAACTATGAGCAGTCCAGGCTCTTTGACCACCTGGAAGAGCTGGGCCTGGCCAAAGATGTGGCTTTTTACCAGCAGGCCCGCTATAGCAACTTTGCCGGGGGCACTCCTGCTGCAAAACAAAAGCAGCCGGACAAGCAGCCTTCCGCTACAGCAGCCGTACGCAAATCTGAAAAAGAAAAAAGCAGCAAGGCCTCTCTGCCAGAGCAGGCGGCTAACAATAAAGAAACAAAAGGTGAAACAGTGGCGACCCCGGTAAAAAAAGAACCGGTGGCCGCAGCAGCAATAGCTGAACGTACCATGGCTGCGCCCCAGCAGGTATGGTTTGCCGAAGACAGCCTGGAGCTGGCCTTGTATGACAATGGGGAAATTGACGGCGATACTGTAAGCGTATTGCTCAATGGTGAGCTGCTGCTGGCGCGGGAATGCCTGAAGGCCACGGCTATTAAAAAAACGATTTACTTGCCTGCAGGTACTGACAGCGCTGTGCTTACCTTATATGCTGAAAACCTGGGGCGTTACCCGCCCAATACCGGCCTGCTGGTAGTGTATGATGGAGAAACCCGGCACCAGGTACGCTTCAGCGCCGACCTGAATCAAAATGCATCAGTTATCTTCCGGCGAAGACAGAAATAAAGATTTTTTTTGCTTACCAATTACCGGCTGCTTTTTCTAAAGCGGCTTTTTTTTATGGCAGATGGCCGCCACCCAAACTTTAAACCTTTTAAACCTCAAACCTTAAACTTCTAAACCCCGTTAGTTCACTTCCTCAAAATTTTCTCCATCGCTTTTCCCTTTGCCAGCTCATCCACCAGCTTATCCAGATACCGGATCTGCTGCATGAGCTTGTCCTCAATATCTTCCACCCGGTACCCGCAGATGACGCCGGTTATTTTGGAAGCATTCGGGTTGATTTGAGGCGCTTTGGTAAAAAAAGTTTCAAAGTTGACCTTGTTCTCAATCTGCTGTTCCAGCTTCTTCTGTGTATACCCTGTCAGCCAGCGGATAATTTCATCCACTTCTTCTTTGGTGCGCCCTTTCTTCTCCGCTTTAGCAATATAATGCGGGTATACCCCTGCAAAAGACATGGCAAGCACCCTTGCATAATTACTTTCTTTCATCGTAGTAAGTATTAGTGGCCAAAGCCGGTTTGCTGTAAAGCTAAAAATTAAAACCTTAGTTTCCGCAGGCTGTATTTACAGTTTTCCTGTGAGCAGGTAATCTCTTTGGTAAATGCACTGGTAGTTGATTTTTTGGCTATTAGCTGCAAGCTATCAGAATCTTTGACTTTTGTTACCTGCTTCTCCCTCCTCAAGCCTTACACCACATACCGTACACTTGCTGCTTGTGGCTAATGGCCACAGTAAACTAATATATTATTTATCCGCACAGCGCTTTATGATTGCAGTCGTAAAATACCGCTTGTCGCTGTGTTAATTTTGCAGGTGTAAAAGGGACGTAAGCCAGCAAATTCCACTACACCTAAAGTCAATAAAAAAATGAAAAGAGCAGCATTATTGTGCGCAGTTACTATCCTGTTAGCTGCATGCAACTCAACCGGTGACCAGCAGCCCTCTGCCCCAGGCACCGAACCCACCACCCAGGCAGGGCAATCTGGCGTACAGGATGATGTTTCCAGTCCCAACATTGTGCAAACAGCCATTAAAAGTAAAGACCACAGCACCCTGGTAGCCGCGGTAAAAGCAGCAGGCCTGGCTGACGCTTTAAGCAATGCGGGGCCCTTTACCGTATTTGCCCCTACCAATGCCGCCTTTGATGCACTGCCGGCCGGCACCGTGGAAGGGCTGTTGAAACCTGAAAAGAAAAATGACCTGTCAAACATCCTGGAATACCATACTTATGTGGGTGTGCTCAGCACCACACTGCTGGGAGATGGAATGCAGTTTGAACAGGTGAATGCCAAGAAAATAAAAATTACCAAACAGGGAGATAAGATTTTTGTGAATGGAGATGCAGAAATAATAGCGTCCATACCTGCTTCAAATGGCATCATACATGTAATTAATAAAGTGTTACTGCCTGCTGACTGATGCTATGATTGCCACGTAAGCGGGAAAGCCAAACCCAAACTGAGTTTGGGAAGAACATAGTGTATAGCTGTAAATACAGGCAGCTTCTCTTATCGCCTGGAAAATGATTCCCTGATTATGTGCAACGGAAGTACGCAAAATTATTTTCTAAAACGGGCTTCATACTAAAAATGAGCGGCATAATGCCGCTTAAACAGGCTGTACGCCCTGCCATAATGTATGCTGAAGCGTAAATTCATATAAAATGTGTCTTCATGCTCACTCTCCTGTAAATTTTCCATTCTCCCAATTTCCCTCTTCCACCTTACCATCAGCGTATGTTTTTTTCCCTTTGCCATGAAGGTTATTGTTTACCATTTCGCCTTCATACCTATCGCCGTTTTTCCAGGTGTATGTCCCTTTTAACGGGCTATCGTTTTTCCATTCACCGTCAAAAGCGTTGCCATAATTTTTAGACTTTACATCATGTATGGTCATTTTCCCTTTGCCGCTTCTGATGTTATCAAGCCATTCTCCTTCATATACATTACCGTTGGCATAGACTACTTTCCCTTTCCCCGTGCGTTTCCCTCCTTTGAAATCCCCTTCGTATACATCCCCGTTAGCAAAAAGCATTTTTCCCTTACCATTTGCCTGGCCATTGGTAAAGCTCCCCTGGTATACATTACCATCGGGAAAAACCATTTTCCCTTTACCATGAAGGTTGTTATTTGCCATATCTCCTTCATACGCTTTGCCGCTCTTCCAGGTATACTTTCCATAGCCGCTGCGTATTCCGTTCTTAAACTCTCCAATATATACATCACCACCGGGCGTGGTTTCTTTTCCTTTCCCATCCTGGCTACCCTCTTTCCAGTTCCCTTCATACACCCGTCCGTCCGGGTACTCAAGTTTGCCATAGCCGTGGGGCACACCACTGTTGCTGAGCTCTCCATAATACCAGGCTTCCTTGCCACTTTGCAGTTTTATTTTTTTGGTCACCATTTTAGCAAGTGTGGCCGGGTCGGTATAGTCGTTGCCATCAATTTGTGCCGAAACTGAGGTGCCGCCGACAAGGCAGCATAATACAACAACAATGTTGAAAACCCTTTTAATGACAGTCATTTTGCAGCTCTTTATATTTGTTACTAATGGAACGGGACAGCTTGTTATATTTTATTTCCCGGTATTTAAAAAGTAAAATTCTGCTTTTTTTTCCCGGTATCAATACCCTTTTTAGCCCATTTTTCCTTTTCTAAAAAGGTTTTAACAATGCGGGTGCCATTCCGTGCTGAGGTATTTGAGCCACATTTGAACCACGGAGATATGGCATACAAAACGCCTGATACAGCTTGTATATATGTTTAATAGGCATTCCTTAACCCAATGATGCCTGCCTGAGAATCACGCATCTTTAATAACATCCATTATTACTATTTTCAAATAAAGCTGCCTGGTATAGCATAGGAGCCCGGTATTTCCACTCCCCTGAAGCCGTTGGTAAAACCATAAAAAAGAATAAGCGTCAGCAGCACCCCAACTACCAGGATTATTTTTCCCTGGGTGGCGGGAGTGATGCCAAATACCGGCCACCGCATTTTTTGACTATGTACAGCGGCAATATGCCCGAAAACCGAAAAAACGGCAAGCCCATAATAAGGAATGAAAAAAAGATTAAACGGGAAAGTGTTGATGCCGGCCACACCAAAATAGAAATTAGTGTCTAATTGTAAAAATTGCCTGGCGGCTAAAACCGCTGCCAGGTGGATTACCAGGAAAAAAGCCAGGTAAAGCCCTGTCCATATTTGCAGTTTTTCAAATGCTGTCTTTACGTATAAGCGTTTAGCCCTGAATAATTTTATCCCTGAAGTTATCTGCACAAGTATGCTTGCCAGCAAAATGGTTTCTGCAAAAATGTTCCGGTACATCTTTCGCAAAAGCGTCATCATTTCAATATGCTTTTCAGCACCGGCAATGCTGCACAGATGATTGAATAAATGCAAGCCGGTAAAAACCGCTATAATGATTCCCGATGTCCTGTGTACTGTTTTTACCTGCATACCGGTATTGATTTTTTCAAACGTGCTGTGATTTTAAGCGTATTCCCGTATAGTTAAACCCTTTACACCTTCTTTGCATTTTTCTTAGTGGTAAAAACCATAACCGCAGCGTTCGCAAAGTTTTCGCCGGGGGCGCAAAAAAGCTGGCCCGCCTACCCGTGATGCCTGGCGCTGTACGCTATTCATGATATAGATATGTTTACTTTTTTTGGCAAAGTTAAAACCAGCGGCTGGTGCAGAATTGTATCAAAACGACACCCGGCACGTTACTTATAATAAATAAAAGAAGAGCTCTCCGAACCTAAATTATTATTCTTTACAAACTCATAAGGTGTGAGGCCCGAAAACAGCTTAAAATCGCTGGCAAAATGAGATTGATCGGCATAGTCAAGGCTGTATGCCAAGCGGGTAAGGCTGCCATAACGGGCTGTTGACAAGGCCTGCAGCGATTTTTCAAACTTTGCCATTCTTGCAAATTTGCGTGCAGAAACACCTGTATTTTGCCGGAACCTGCGCTGCACCTGGCGTTCAGATATTTGATAGTGCTTTGCTATTGCGGCCAGGCCTTCACCACTATCCAGCTTACCGGCACGTTTTCCGGCAAACAAATCATTGATAATAGCATCCGGTTTTGCTATGGCTATTTTGCTGTAAAAATACCGGTTGAGCAACCTTGCCCGCTCTTCATGCGTTTTCGCCTTCAGCAAGCGGCCGGGCATTTCATTTTTTTCTAACAATTGTATACAGGGCATCTGGTTGGTCAGCTCCGCAGCGTTAATCCCAAAAATGGTATGCAGCGCATGTGGCTGAAAGCTTACCCCAAAGTGGGAAAAGCGGCTGTCCCAAAACGCATCCACGGGTGCTGTATCAATACCGCTCAGGTAACAAACTGGTTTAGCAGCTCCCGAAGCATCTTTTATTGGTGAAAACATACGTATATCCTGAAAAATAAGACGCGGGTACCTGTCGGCAAAAGAGCGGATATGCAGCGCATGAACATGGGACGTGTATACATCATAACTCCAGAAATACCGTATCCAGTTTTTAAGCGATGGATGTACGGGGTATTGCTTATAGCTCATGTGCCGTTTTTAGCAACGCAAATTTAGTTTTTTGGCAGGAGATGAGGTTTAAAGTATAAAGTTTAAGGTTTGAAGTAGATGCAGGAGATATAGCACGGAGGGAGCAGTTTTGGGCAGGCCGGGGGTTAGGAAAACACTTATTGCAAAAACACTTTCCATACCCTATCTTTCGAAAAACTATACTTATGAAGCGGTACCCGGCACGTATAGCGCTGTTGCTTATTATTCTTGCCTCTTTCCTGTCCTGCAGCAAGGGCAACAAATCTGGTTATTACGTAAAAATTAAATTGAACGGCGACTGGATTACACTCCAACATTCCATAGGGGAGCTGCGAAATGAGCCCGCAGAGAGTTATTTTTTTGTAGGCGCCAGTGATGAAGGCATTCACAGCTTCAATATAGAGATGTATATAAATGATCCTGCTCTTTCCACCGGTACGTTTGACACTTCCGATCCTGCTATCAGTCTGGATATGTCTTATGGAAAAGGTACCGACCCCAATATTGAATACTTTGAAGTAGCATCCCTCCCCGGCCAGCCTGTGTCCAGGTATATACTGAATATTACATCAGTAACGGCAAAAGACCTGCGCGGTAATTTTACCGGTAATTACCTGACCAATATCTACACTGATGAAACGGTGGTGGTGACAGAAGGAGAGTTTTTTGTAAAAAGATACTATTAAGCTCTTAATCGCTTATCGCTATATGAGTTCAACAGCAGCACTGAATATATGCAGCAATTCCTTTATTGAGCCCTGAACAGGCTAATAGTATAATCAAGCAGCTCCTTATCACCATTTGCCCCGTGACCCGGAACAATAATTTTCACATTTGGGTATTCTTTTTTTATTTTTTCTACGGTCCCCGGCCAAGCCATGACATTAGCATCTCCCAAATACCCCTTACCAGCATCAACTTCCTTTATTAAGCATCCTCCAAACATGACATTTTCAGCCGGAAAATAGCCAATTACATTATCCTTTGTATGACCCTCACCGAAAAATTTTACAACAATATTTTCTTTGCCTACCGGGAGGGTGAGAGAGTCCTGAAAATTGTTTTGAGGAACTGTGAAATTGTTTTCCCTGGCAAGCTCTGTGGTTTTGAAGTTCGCATAAGAAGGAATGTTACTATCGTGAAAAGCTTTTAGCCCTCCCAGGCAATCATCGTGAAAATGTGTTGGGATAATTGCGTTTACTTTACAGAGAAGGACTTCCTTTATCCATTTAATCAATTCTCCTGCGCTTTTGTCGTTGGTGGGTGTGTCGAAAATAATTGTTTCATTATCATTTCTCACGATGAGGCCATTACATGGAACGTTGCCAAAATCATTGGTTTGTTTATAGGATGTATGCTCAAAGGAGTTTTCATCAATTTGAGTTATAATTAAATCATCAGATTTATAGATCTCCCGGGGGCTGAATGAACTTGTCTTTTGAGAGCTGCAGTTTAAATTTGTTACCCCTGCTAAAATCATTATCAGGATCGCTATATTGAACTTCATTCTGTTTCTTGTGGTTTTTTAACGTTTTTACAATATTAAAGTATTAACATGTTGTGTTATTAAACCAAATTGGCAATCAAGCTGTTTCCTTGCACCCTTAACTACAACCCTGCGGTTATTAATTTACCACAAAGAAAATACAAAGAAGGCGCAAAGAACCGCAAAGGGGATTTAAATAGTTGTTAACCATAGAAGATATAAGAGAGCTGAGCCTTAATGTCCCTTAATTCCTTAATGGTTAATCGGCTGTTAACCACCAGGAATATAAAACGCATACAAGCAGCCCTTATATACCTCCTATGTGCGGCACCTCTTTTCTTTCTCCTGCCGTGTGGTGCGCTTAGCGCCTTCGCGTCATTGCGGTTAGGCCACCTAAACACCTGCACGACTAAACAACTCAACCCTTCAGCATTTCATCAATCCTCCCCGCCAGCTCCCTGTCTTTTTCCGTCACCACATCGCCCGCATCATGGGTACAGAGCCAGATATCTACTTTGTTGTATACATTTTTCCACTCCGGGTGGTGGTCCATCTTTTCAGCTTCTATCGCCACACGGGTCATAAAGGCAAATGCCTCACTGAAACTCTTAAAGGTAAACTGCCGGTGCAGCCGGTTATTTTCTTCTTTCCACATGGTAAGTAAGTTTAAAGGTCAAAGGTTGGGAATAATGAGTCGTGAATCGGTGCGCCGTATATCTTCCATCATACATCGTACGCCTTGCCAGCTTCTTCCCGCTTTGTCACGCTGAGCAAAGCGAAGCGTCCCGGAGAGTACAGTCAAAGGCTTGTTGCTAATGTCTTATATAGTCAGCTTCTCAGATGCCTCCTGTGTCGGCATGACAAGAGACTGAAAGCCGCCAACAGCCGGTACCTCATTCGTAAATCCTAAATCGTAATTCGTTTAGCCGCACATCGTACACCTTG
>DAOLFO010000065.1:0-1155 GCA_035326305.1 Chitinophagaceae bacterium | reverse complement strand
AATTCGTTTAGCCGCACATCGTACACCTTGCAGCTAATGGCTAACAGCTAATAGCTATTAGTAAATTGCCAAATCAGAAATGATTAAATCATCCATCCATCGCTGCGCCGTACATTGTACATCATACATCGGACATCTTGCCCCCTTGCCCCTGCAAACCGGCTTATCAAAACACCAGGTGCTCCTTATTCCTTATCTTTTCATTCGTCAGCTCTGTTACCAGTTGCATTCCCGGCATATTGCGGATAAAGCCAATCTTGCGCTGCAGGTCTTCGTCCGTTACCATATCGCCTTTCATCAGCCATAAAAAATCAAGGTGTTTAAACTCCGGCAGCAGGTATTCACCTTCAAATTTGGTATTGTAGAGGTAGTGGCACAGTGTGCCGGCAGGCTCGGCATATTCAAATACGGCGAAATAATAATCCCTTCTTTTTTTCTGCAGCCGTATCTCTATTTCGTTGTTGATGCGGAAGTCCATATCCAGCAGGTTGTTCAACTGCCAGCAAAACTGGTAATCTTTCACCGGCATCATGATGCCCAGCAGGCGGGTGTCTTCAAAAAAAGCTTCCGCCAGGTCGTGGTTACTGATGGATAATTTGAAAGATTTGTCGGACATACGCTCATCTCCCTTGCTGAAAGGTACTAAAATTCAAGGGGTGCTTCTTTTATTTCCGTACCCCGCTTATAACGCACGGTTGTCTTATCGCCCTTGTTGAATTTATTCAGCACATCCATGTACTGCTGCATCGTCTGCGTGGGGTAAGTGCCTACCTGCACAATGATATCACCGGCTTTTAGCCCGGCTTTTTCCGCAGGGCGGCCGGGCGTTACGGCATCAGCCTTTATACCACCTTCGCTAAAGGTATAATCCGGCATGATGCCCAGCGATACTTTAAAGGAGCCGGTACTGCGCTGTGCTTCCTGCCTTGTTTTGGTGAAAGCCAGCTTGCCACTTTGCTTATTCAGCGCCATTACCATATTATTAATGTAATGTACAATGTGCAGCATCCCCTCATAGTTCAGCAGCGCCGCATCATCACCGGGGCGGTGGTATTCGGCATGGCCGCCGGTAAAAAAGAACAGCACCGGTATACCTTTCAGGTAAAAAGAAGTGTGATCACTGGGGCCGGTGCCGCTGGAGTCGGTGTGAATAGT
>DAOLFO010000407.1:0-2534 GCA_035326305.1 Chitinophagaceae bacterium | reverse complement strand
CGCCTTATCACTCACTTCCGTATTCGTTTCAATAGTGGTGGGCTTTGTACTGTCTTCCTTCTTTTTGAAAAATCTTTTTTGAAAAACAAACAGGGTGATAACACCAACGGAGATAGCAGCATCCGCTATATTGAAGATGGGGCTGAAAAATTCAAACCGCTCCCCGCCTACCCACGGCATCCACGAAGGCCAGGTAGTATCAATAATGGGGAAATAAAACATATCCACCACACGGCCATGCAGGAACCCGGCATAGCCGCCCTCCGGCGGAAATATCCTTGCCACCTGGCTGTAAGAGCTTTCTTCAAAAATGAGCCCGTAAAACATGCTGTCAATCAGGTTGCCCAATGCGCCTGCATATATCAGTGCAGCACAAATGATAAATCCCCTGGTATGCTTTTGCTTTACAATACGGCCCAGGTACCAGGTGCCGAATACCACGGCAGCCAGCCGGAAAAGCGTGAGCGCCATTTTACCCCACTCACCGCCAAATTCCCAGCCCCATGCCATGCCTTTGTTCTCTATAAAGTATAAACGGAACCAGTCAAACCCCATGACACGGGTCACTTCACCAAAAGGGTAGCTCGTCTTAATCCATATCTTCAGTGCCTGGTCAGCCAGGATGATGAGGGCAATAATGAAAACAACATTTCTTAGTTTCAACGAAAGGATATTTAAGCAGCAAATATAAGGTTTCAGCGGCGGAACTTACAGGCTTCAAGCCCCTTATCATGGGCTGAAAATCCGGCACTGTCAATGCTTCCGGCGTTTTTTAACATATCTATTCTTCAAAGTACACCCGCTTTACCCGCTGGGATATGCCGGTCATGATTTCGTATGGTATCGTGCCGGCCCATGCCGCCAGTTGCTGCACGGGCAGATCTTTGCCAAATATTATCACTTCATCTCCTTCCTGCACACCCGCTATATCCGTCACGTCAATCATTGTCATATCCATACATACCGTACCCACCACCGGAGCTTTTTTTCCCCTCACCAGCATGCAGGCAGTGCCATAGCCAAAGCGGCGGGAAAAGCCATCTGCATACCCGATGCGGACGGTAGCAATCACCGAATCCCTTGCCAGTATCCCTTTCCGGTTATAGCTGACAGATTCCCCGGCTTTCAACTGCTTGAGCTGTGCAATGGTGGAGCGCAATGTAGCGGCAGGTTGCAATAATGACTGGTACGCCCCGCTGCTATCTATCCCATACATGCCAATGCCCAGCCGTACCATGTCGAGCTGCAACCGGGGCAGGCGGAGAATAGCGGCTGAGTTGGCTATATGCTGCAGGAAAGGATATGGCAAATGTTTTTTCAGTATGTCAGCACCCTGCATAAAACGATCAAACTGCTGCAGGGTATACGCATCATCATCCGCATCATCGCTGGAAGCAAGGTGAGAGAAAACGGTCTGCACTTTCAGCAGGGATGTATCTGCCAGGTGCAGGGCCAGCGCCGGTATTTCTGCCAGCGCAAAACCGAGGCGGTTCATCCCTGTTTCTATTTCCACATGCACCGGGAAATTTTCCAACCCTTCTTTTTGTAAAAAATTTTCAAATGCACGCAGCAGCGAAAAAGAATAAATATCCGGCTCCAGGTTGTATGATGTAATGGCATCAAAGGCCGTTTCTTCCACATTCATCACCATGACAGGCAGCGTGATGCCTGCTTTACGCAACTCTACCCCTTCATCCGCATAGGCCACAGCGAGATAGTCTACTTTATGAAACTGCAGTATGCCGGCTATTTCAGCGCCACCGCTGCCATAGGCAAATGCTTTCACCATTGCCATCAGCTTAGTGCCGGGTTGCAAATGGCGCTGGTATACTTTTACATTGTGCACCACCGCAGCAAGGTTTATTTCCAGCAATGTCTGGTGTACTTTCTGCTCCAGGAGCTGCACTATTTCTTCAAAGCCAAAGCTACGGGCACCTTTTACCAGTACTACTTCATCCCTGAACCGGGAAGACAGAAACCGGCTGATAAAATCGCCGGTACCGGAAAAGAGTTCTACCTGCAAACCACCGGCATCAGCCGCAGCTAATGTATGGCTGATGCGCGGGCCAATACCAATCAAACGGCTGATGCCATGCTTCTGCGCCAGCTCCAGGATAGCGGCATACAGCGTTTCATCCGGTTCGCCTGATTGCAAAAAATCAGACAGGATCACTGTTTTGCGCGGATGCGCCGGCTGGTGATCCAGAAAGTTAAGCGCTATCTCCAGCGAAGTGAGATCGGCACTATAACTGTCATTAATAATTATGCACTGGTTAATGCCTTTCTTTACCTCCAGCCGCATATTGATTGCGGGAAGGCTGCTTATTTTTTCCATCCATCCCTGCTGTTCACCGGCCAGGTGATGGCAGGCCAGGCAGCACAGCAATGTATTTTCAACTGCTGCCTGATCTGTAAACGGAGTGCTGACGGTACAGGCAGCGCCTGACCATGTGTAAGTAATGACGGCCAGGTTTTCTTTCACCTCTATGCGATTTACCACAAGCGCATTGCCTGCCCCGTATCCCCAGGTGAGC
>DAOLFO010000406.1:0-2539 GCA_035326305.1 Chitinophagaceae bacterium | reverse complement strand
AAAATGTAAATGTGGAGGATGTGGTGGAGGATATCCTGAAGCAGATCAATGTACCTTAATTAAGTTGAAAGGTTTTATAGTTTAAAAGTTGGTAAGTGCTGACAACAACGGAAATATTAAAAAAAGTAAGAGAGCTGGAAATTAAAAGCAAGAAGCTGGCAACCGATCTGTTTACCGGCGAGTACCACAGCGCTTTTAAGGGAAAGGGCATGTTGTTTAAAGAAGTGCGGGAGTATGCAGCAGGCGATGATATCCGTTTTATTGACTGGAATGTGTCGGCACGCTTCGGGCATCCGTACAGCAAAATATTTGAAGAGGAACGTGAGCTGACCGTAATGCTGCTGGTGGATATAAGCCCCAGCTCCACTTTTGGAACGGTATACGGAAGAAAAAGGGATATAATGGCTGAGCTGGGAGCGGTGCTGAGCTTTTCGGCAGTGAATAATGGTGATAAGATCGGGGTAGTGTTTTACAGCGATAAAGTAGAAGGCTATATACCGCCTAAAAAAGGAAGGCAGCATGCACTTTACATAGTGCGGGAACTGCTGAGCCGGGAGCCTAAAGGCAGCGGTACCCAACTGGCGCAGGCATTACGTTATTTCAACAATACCACGAGGCAAAAAAGTATTGCCTTTATACTGAGTGATTTGCTGGATGCTAATTATTCAGAAGCGCTGCGGGTGGCGGGAAAGAAGCATGACCTGATAGGTATTAAGCTGTATGATAAAATGGATATGGAGCTGCCTGATGCCGGGCTGATGCAGGTACAGGATGCAGAGACCGGCGAAACGAAATGGGTAGACAGCAGCAGCGCTTTTGTGCGGCAGCGCTACCGGGAAGAATTTTTCAGGGTAACAGCGTACGCTACGCAGGTGTTCCGGCAGGCCGGCTGCGATCTGCTGCACCTGCGCACCGGCGATGATTATGTCAAAGTATTGCAGCGCTTTTTCCTGAGCAGGAATAAATGAACCACCTCTATCCACTGGCATGAAGAACTTGTTTTGTAACAGCATCATATTTTCTCTTTTCTTTTTTCTCTCTGCACTGCAGGCAGCGGCACGGCAGGGCACAGCGGTAAAGGCAGCCCCTGATCGCACTTCGATCCTTATCGGCGAGCCGGTGACGATCCGGCTGGAAGCGGATATTCCCGAAAATGAACCGATCCGTTTTTTTTATACGGATACTATTCCGCATTTTGAATTTTTGGCAAAAGAAAAAATAGATACAGTAAATACCGGCACCGGCACCCGGCTTACCCAGCTCATTCGCATCACCAGCTTTGACTCCGGCCACTGGGTAGTGCCGCCCTTTATTTTAAGGGAAGGGGTGCAAACCGATTCTTTTCATATCAATGTGAGCTTTACGCCTTTTAATCCGGAGCAGCCTTATCATGATATAAAAGATATCATGGAGGCAGCAGAGGAGAAGAAAAAAGAGCAGCCATGGTGGTGGTACCTGGCAGGCGGAGCTGTGCTGCTGGCATTATTGCTGTACCTGCTTTTCCGGAAAAAGAAAACAATACCCGCAGCAAAACCGGCAGTGATAAGAGATCCGTATAAGGAAGCTATGGAAAAACTGGACCTGCTGGCCAGGCAGCGGCCGGAAATAAAGCAGTACTATGCAGTGCTGGCTGATACATTCCGGGAGTACACGCATGCCAGCCGGCAGATATATTCTTTGCAGCAAACAACCAACGAACTGGTCGCACAGCTCAGGGAGCTGCAGATGCCGGAGGAGAATTTTAAAACGCTGGCGGCTGCACTAAGATTGAGTGATTGGGTGAAATTTGCTAAATACCAGCCGGGTGAAGCAGAGAACAAAGAAACACTGCAACACATACGGGAAGCTATTGAATGGTTAGAATCAACTAAGCCGAATGCTGTATGACTGGATAAAACATATTAATTTCCTCTGGCCGGAGAACTTTATGCTCTTCGGGCTCCTGCCGCTGCTTACCTGGTGGTATGTGACGAAGTATGATAAAAAGCAGGCGGTGGTGAAAGTGTCTGCAGCCGGAGCATTTACCGAAAAAACGGCCAGGGTGCGGATGCGCCGTCTTCCGTTTATACTGCGCCTGCTGGCAGTGAGTGCATTAATATTAGCGCTGGCCAGGCCGCAAAAAAGAAATGATCAGCAGCAAACAACAGGCGAAGGCATAGATATCATTCTCTGCATGGATGTAAGCGGCAGTATGGGCTCCAGGGATATTTTGCCTTCACGCATGGAAGTGGCCAAGCAGGTGGCGCAGGATTTTGTGCTGAGCCGCCCGGTGGATCGTATCGGGGTGGTGATTTTTTCCGGCGAAAGTTTTTCTCAAACACCGCTGACTACCGATAAGCATACACTGGTATCGCAGATACAGGCCCTTGAAAGCCGGAAGTACCTGGCTGATGGTACGGTGATTGGCGAGGGCCTTGCTACGGCGGTAGACAGGCTGAAGGAAAGCAATGCGAAGAGTAAGGTGGTCATTTTACTGACTGATGGGAAGGAGGATCCGCCGGAAACCCGGCTGATTGATCCATTGACGGCGCTGGAGATA
>DAOLFO010000405.1:0-2557 GCA_035326305.1 Chitinophagaceae bacterium | reverse complement strand
CTTGATGCTTCCCCGGCAGACAGCCTTGAGATAAGGGCAGAAGCCTACCTGCAGGACTCCCTATTTACCCGGCTCTATGTCAAAGAATCATATACCAGCCCGCTTGGCGGCTTCATCATGCAGGTGCAGGCAGGTCCTGCTGACCTGCGCATCTTCAATCCCGTACTGGGGCCGCTGGCCTCTGCCCATGTGGAGTCGGGCATGGTAGACACGATGTACATGGATGTAACCGGCCGGGAAGTATTTGCCTATGGCAATATGACCATACTTTACCGCAATCTTAAAGTAAAATTACTTGACAACAACCTGGAGAGGAAAGGCAGGTTAAAAACAAAGCTGGCTACATTCCTTATCAATACCGTATTAAAAAATCAGAATAAGGGAAGAAGCGGAATTGTTTTTACGGAAAGAAGAAGAGACCGCTCCGCTATTAACTACCTCGTAAAAACAGTCATGAGCGGCATCACCAGCAATGCGGGACTGAAGAAAAGCAAAAAGCAGGCGCGGAAATACCGTAAAGAAATCAATACGATGATGCGGGCCGGTCAAAATTAGGGACATATTCGCCCCAATTTATTGCCCGGTAAAAACTGCTTTAAAATCCCGGCGCTGTTTCCTCAAAAGCCTTTTTTCACTTACCTTCACAGAAAATAGTTGTTTAGCTAACTAATTTTAACCATGCTATATGAAGCGAGTTATTAAAAAGGTAGCCGTGCTTGGCAGCGGTGTTATGGGTTCCCGGATTGCCTGTCACTTTGCGGGTACCGGGATAAAGGTTTTGCTCCTCGATATGGCCACTCCCCTGCCTGCCGAAGAAGCCAAACAAAAAGGATACGATAAAAACAAATTAGTAAACGAGGCGCTGGCCGCTGCGGTAAAGAGCAACCCCTCGCCCGTGTTTACTAAAGATGTCCTTAAGCTGATCAGCACCGGCAACTTTGAAGACAACATGAAGGATATAGCCGGGTGCGACTGGATAATAGAGGTGGTAGTGGAGCGGCTCGATATCAAGCAAAAAATATATGAGCAGGTGGAGCAATACCGTAAGCCGGGATCGCTCGTGACATCCAACACATCAGGCATTCCCATCCACCTGATGGCAGAAGGCAGAAGTGATGATTTCAAAAAACATTTCTGCGGCACGCATTTTTTTAATCCGCCGCGCTACCTGCGCCTCCTGGAGATAATACCCACCCCCTATACCGATCCGTCTGTAACTGCATTCCTGATGCACTATGGCGACCTGATGCTGGGTAAAAAAACAGTGCTGTGTAAAGACACTCCCGCTTTCATTGCTAACCGCATCGGTGTGTATGGCATCATGGCCATCTTTGGCCTGGCAGATAAGCTGAAGCTCACCATCGATGAAATAGATGCGCTGACAGGGCCAATCATTGGCCGGCCAAAATCCGCCACTTTCCGCACTGCTGATGTAGTGGGCATAGATACCCTGGTAAAAGTGGCAAACGGTGTATATGAAAACTGCCCCGGCGATGAAGCAAGAGATACATTTACGATACCTGCCTGGCTCCATAAAATGGTGGAGAATAAATGGCTGGGTGATAAAACAGGTCAGGGATTTTTTAAAAAAATAAAATCAGCCGAAGGGAAAAGCGAAATACTGACGTTAAACCTGGATACGCTGGAGTATGCTCCGAAAGGCAAACCAAAATTTGCCACTGTTGAAGCAGCCAGGCCTGTTGACGACTTACCGCAGCGCCTGAAGATGCTGGCAGCCGGTACGGATAAAGCCGGCGAATTTTACCGTCATTTTCATTATGGCCTGTTTTCTTATATTTCTCACCGTATACCAGAGATCAGTGATGAGCTGTACCGCGTAGATGATGCCATGATGGCGGGCTTTGGCTGGGAGATCGGAGCTTTTGAAAGCTGGGATGTACTGGGTGTGGAAAGAACGGTAAAAGCGATGAAAGAAGCCGGCTATGCAGTAGCCCCCTGGGTGGAAGAAATGCTGGCAAAAGGCATTACTTCTTTCTACAAAAATGAAAACGGTGTACAGCTCAGCTATTCGCCACAGGCAGGAGCTCACACTTCTCCGGCAGGTGAGGGGAAAGATGGCCAGGCATATATCGTTATGAGCCGGTATGAGGGCCGCCAGGTTTGGAAAAACGGAAGCTGCCGCCTGTACCATCTCGGCGATGATGTGCTGGGCCTGCAGTGGTTTACCAAAATGGGCAGCATTGGCGGCGATGTATTATCCGGCATCCAGGCAGCTATTGATAAGGCGGAAAAAGAATATAAGGGATTAGTGATTGCCAACGAGGGTGCCAATTTTTCTGCAGGCGCCAATGTGGGTATGATCTTTATGCTGGCTATTGACCAGGAGTATGATGAGTTGGATATGGCTATCCGCCTGTTTCAAAACACTATGATGAGGGCACGCTATTCCGCAGTGCCGGTAGTGGTGGCGCCGCACGGACTGGCGCTGGGCGGCGCCTGCGAGCTTAGCTTACATGCTGATAAGGTTTGTCCTGCTGCGGAAACTTATCCCGGCCTTGTGGAGCTCGGCGTTGGCCTGATACCCGGGGGCGGAGGC
>DAOLFO010000404.1:0-2578 GCA_035326305.1 Chitinophagaceae bacterium | reverse complement strand
AATACGTCAGTAAGCATGAAGCCACCGAATAATTCCGGTGGCATTCACAGTTTTTTTATACCCAAATGAATAATAATTACTAACGGCCGGCTTTTTCACCGTTCCGGGCAGCTATTATATCACATCTTCTGTATCATATCGCTCTACTGACTCAATACCAGGCAGCTCTTTCAGCCTTTTTACCAGCTCTTCCAGTTCTTCCTTGTCATGTACGAATACCCTGATATTGCCTTCAAAGAGGCCCTCTTTGGCCTCCACGCTCAGGGCACTGATATTAATACGCAGCTCACCGGATATCAGGTTGGTAATTTTGTGAATCACACCCACATCATCCATGCCTATTATTTTCAAACCGGTGAGGAAGGATATTTCCTTGTTTTTCGCCCATTTTGTTTTTACCACCCGGTGGCCGTAGTTGGCCAGCAGCTTGGCTGCATTAGGACAGTTGGTGCGGTGAATGGTGAGCCCTTTGCCGGTGGTAACGAAGCCAAACACATCATCGCCGGGTATGGGCTTGCAGCAATTAGCCAGGTTGTAAACGATTTTATCGCTGCTTTCTCCAAAGATGATAAGCTCCGCATCCTTTTTAATGCCCGGCTGATGGCCGGGAGTAAATTCCTGCTTGAACTCCTGCACGGTTTTTACCGGGCGGGGCGGCTCCAGCCGGTCCCCTGTAACTTTAAATTCCTTTAAATCTTTCAGGTCAATATTCTTAACAGCTACCTGGTAAAAGAGGTCCAGGTTAGACTGCAGTTTGTACCACTGCACCAGCTCATCAATATTGGCCTGGGAAAAAGAAGCGCCCACCCCTTCCAGCTTGCGCTGCAGCGTATACTTTCCTTCTTCCGCCACGGCCCTTTTTTCCTCTTTGAGCGCATCCTTTATCCGGCCGCGGGCCTTGGCCGTTACTACAAAGCTGAGCCAGTCTTCTGACGGCTTTTGCTTATTGCTGGTGATAATTTCCACCTGGTCGCCACTGCGGAGCTTATGGCTGATGGGCACCAGCTTGTGATTCACTTTTGCCCCAATCGTCTTTACGCCGATGGCGCTGTGGATGGAGAAAGCAAAATCAAGGGCAGTGGAGTTGACCGGGAGCATCTTCACATCCCCTTTTGGTGTGTACACATAAATTTCTTCGGCCAGGAAACTCATCTTGAAATCCTGCAGGAAATCCACGCCGTCCGTTTCCTGGTTACCTATTATCTCCCGTATTTGCTGAAACCATTTGTCAAAACGGTTTTCATCGGCAGAGCCTTCCTTGTATTTCCAGTGGGCCGCCAGCCCTTTTTCCGCTATTTCATTCATGCGCCGGGTGCGTATCTGCACTTCCACCCATTTGCCCTGCGGGCCCATCACGGTAGTATGCAGGGCCTCATAGCCGTTTGATTTGGGGCTGCTCAGCCAGTCCCGCAGGCGCTCCGGCGAAGGTGTGTATTCATCTGTAATAAGAGAGTATACCTTCCAGCAATCTTCTTTTTCCCGCTCCATCGGGGAGTCAAGGATAATCCTTATCGCAAACAGGTCATATACTTCCTCAAAATCCACTCCCTTTTTCTTCATCTTATTGGAAATGGAATGGATGCTTTTAGGGCGGCCGTATATCTCAAATTTGAAATGCCCTTTTTCCAGCTTTTCTTTAATAGGGCGGATGAACTCATTGATATATTTTGTACGCTCCCGCTTGGTTTCTGCCAGCTTCTGGGCTATATCCTTGTAGGCTACCGGCTCCATATACTTCATGGCCAGGTCTTCCATTTCCGTTTTAATATTATACAGTCCCATGCGGTGCGCCAGCGGGGCGTATACATAAACGGTTTCTGAAGAAATTTTCAATTGCTTTTCCCGCTTCATGCTGTCCAGCGTGCGCATATTATGCAGCCGGTCGGCCAGCTTTATCAGGATGACACGGGGGTCATCGGTCAGGGTGAGTAGTATTTTTTTGAAATTCTCTGCCTGCTGGGAAGCATTGATATCAATAACATTGGCAATCTTGGTGAGCCCGTCCACGATGCGGGATATTTCGTTGCCAAACTCCCGCTCTATATCATCCAGCGAAATATCGGTATCCTCCACTGTATCGTGCAGCAGGGCGCAGATGGTGGAGCGCACCCCCAGGCCGATTTCCTCCACGCATATTTTAGCCACCGCCAGCGGGTGCAAAATATAGGGTTCCCCGCTTTTGCGCCGCATGGTTTTGTGTGCTTCGGCCGACATTTCAAAAGCAATGCGCAGCAACTTCCGGTCGCCGGGCTTGATCTTTTGCTTCAGGGAACGTAATAAGGATCGATACTCTCTAAGTATCAGCTTCTTCTCCTGCTCTTCATTTAAGGTATAGACAGGTGTCTTTTCAATCGTCTCCATTTACATCATTAATTACTACGAATTTAAGAAAAACCGGGCTTTCTCTTTCAGGTAAATCCCCTACATTTGCAGCCCGTTTTAAGGTTTTAGCGGTTGGGATGGTATACAGGCCAAAAGCCGGCGGTGCCATCCTTCAGGCCTTTACTTTTTATACAGCTCTTTTCCGGATGTGGTGAAATTGGTAGACACGTCAGACTTAGGATCTGATGCCGCAAGG
>DAOLFO010000403.1:0-2579 GCA_035326305.1 Chitinophagaceae bacterium | reverse complement strand
CGGCCTGCGGCGGTTTTATTATCTGCTACCGGCTGTGTGGGACCAAATCCTGCAGCGCTAAGGCGGCTTTCATCAATTCCTTTTTTCACAAGGTAGGCCTTTACAGCGCCTGCCCTGTTTTCGCTCAGCTTCTGGTTCAGCGCATCAGAGCCGGTATTGTCCGTATGCCCTTCTATGTCCAGTTTTGTATCAGGATTATCTTTCATGATTTGAGCTACCTCATCAAGGCCCTTAAATGATTTGCTGAGCAGTGTATACTTGCCGCTGGCGAAGTAAATATTTTGCGCAGCATAATTAATTCTCTGCACTACTTCTTCTTTTATTTCAGGGCAGCCCTGGTTTTCTTTCACGCCCGGTACAGTGGGGCATTTATCTTCAGGGTCAGGTATACCGTCACCATCCGTATCCACAAAGGGGCAGCCATTGTTGCTGGCAGGGCCTGCCTGTGTAGGGCATTTATCCTCTTCATCATTAATACCGTCTTTATCCGTATCCGGTATGGGGCAACCCTGGTAGCGGGCCAGGCCAAATACCGTAGGGCACTTATCTTCCTCATCATTCAGACCATCTTTATCCGTATCGGGTACCGGGCATCCGTCATACTTCGCCAGGCCGGGAACGGTTGGACATTTATCCAGGCTGTCAATAATACCATCCTGGTCTGTATCAACAGGTGGCGCTGGCGGCAGTGGTTTCAGTTCCGGCTCTTTTATTTTTCCCACCCTGCCGGCAAAGCCAAACTGGTAGGCAAACCGGTAGGCGGATGTTTCTGTGGTAACAGGTATCCGGTATTGTGCAGTGGTAAAAATATGTGTATCATCAAAAAGGTTCACCTTCAGACCCAGCCCGGTAGGGATAAATGCCCCGTAATGCGGGCCGTATTTCTGTGCACCCACTCCGGCTATCAGGTAAGGCTGCACCCAATATCTTTCACTCACCATCTTAAAGTTGGCAGCAGCATCCAGTTCCAGCAGTCCCCGCTCTTTTGAGTTACCATTTACCGGGTACTCAACAAAGGAAGCAGCCAGCGTAGCGGCAAAATCAATATGCTTGTGCAGACCTTTGAAATAGGAAATAGCAAGCCCCGGTGACATGTCTTTGATTTTTGACCATTGCTTGTCCGCCAGCACTTTATTCAGCGAAGTGGAGCGGATGCGTTGTGCAGTAGAAAAATCATTCAGAAAAAAGCTGATGCCGATAGCAGCGGGCCTAATTTCATCTTCCTGGGCCTTTACTTCGCCAAAAAGAAGGGCAGTAATGAGGATACAACTCAATATCTTCTTCATAAAGAGATAGTTTGGTTTACAGACTGGGCAAAAATAGCAGCAATACTTAATATCCGAAAATAATTTATTACCGGGTAATTCCGGTGATGTTCTACCTTATTTACCGGCAAAATATTTACCTCTCAGGTATTTGTCCTCTCCATAAATATCATCATAAAACTGGATGATGCCGTCTTTTTCTTCACAGGTAAAATAGCGGATATAGACCGGCAGCCGCTTACGCACGGGGATATGCTTTTTTACTTTTCTGCTCAGCCAGGTACCCAGTGAATCCTCCGCAGGAGATTTTTTGCCAGCATATTTTTCCCGGTTATCATACCTGATAATGCTATAAGCCAGCTCTTTCCAGCTTTGCACCCGCACACATCCGTGGCTCAGGGAGCGCATAGCCTGCCCAAATAAATACCGCTGATTTGTATCGTGCAGGTATACGGCATATTTGTTTGGAAAATTAAACTTCAGGATGCCCAGCGCATTATCATCACCACTGCCCTGCACTACCTTATAGGGAATGCCTTTGCTGTACTTTGACCAGTCTACCGAATAAGGGTCTATTACATCCCCGTTCTGGTCTACCAGGCTGTATCCTTTTTTAGCCAGGTATTCAGGGTTTCTTTTTACAGCGGGCAATATTTCTTTTACAATAATGCTGGTTGGAATCGTCCATTGAGGATAAGTCACAAGCTCAGAAATGGAGCTGGTAAGCAGGGGTGTGCGTGTTACCGCTTTGCCCACAATAACGCGGGAGCGAATGCTCACCGTATCATTTTCCTTCAGCTCCATATAGTAAGCAGGAATATTTACCCAGATATAGCGTTCCGGCATTTTCTCCGGCAGCAGCTTGTAGCGGTCAAGGGTAATAGCAATATGCACAAACCGGTCTTTATCCGAAGTGTTAAGCATCCGCACGGTACCTTCGCCTGCTTTGCCATCTATGGTAATCCCTTTTTCTTTTTGAAATTTTTTCACCGCATCAGCCAGCGAAGCAGAATCAGCAGGTATGCTGTCATAGGTAATGTAACCGCCTTCGTATAATCTCTTTTGCAGGAGCGCCTTAAACTCAGGCCCGCCCGGCTTTGGAGATGGGACTACCGTGTACGCTTTTTCACTGGCCCGCTGCAGGAACTCCGGGATTGCCGCCCGCAACTGGTGGTATGCGGTATGGTCAGGCTCCAGCGACCGGATTAGCTTGGACAGGGGCCTGTCCATTTTTGCCAGGTTGAGCTGCTGCAAATAATCATCGTCGGTAAAAACGGAATCCCTGCGCTGGCTCACACTATCCTGTTCCAGCCG
>DAOLFO010000064.1:0-12997 GCA_035326305.1 Chitinophagaceae bacterium | reverse complement strand
ATCACCTTTCTCCCCCAGCTTGCCCACCGCTGCTGCTGCTGCATAGTCAATAATATCCTGCGTCTGATGCTGATAATACAGGCCATATATCAGCCCGCCCATAAAGCAATCGCCCGATCCTATACGGTCAGCAGCATGGGCCATATCAAACTCCGGCGAAATACATTGCTCCGGCCCGTGCTGCAAGATAGCCCAATATGCATCATCCAGCCGGAAGGTATAGGCGAATGTAGTAGCATTGACGTATTGTTTGTGCAAATTCAGCATACTCTCTCCTGCTGCTGCTGCCAGCTCTTCTTTTGTTTTGCCTGCGCTTGAGGCAACAGGCGATGGCATACCAAGCAAACTTTCCACTGACCATATATTTCCCATTATCACCTGGCAATGCTGCACCAACTCCGGCATGATAGCTGCCGGGGGTTTTCCATATTGCCAGAGCTTTGCGCGGTAATTCAGATCAACAGAAATGGTCAGCCCCTTTGCAGCAGCCGCTCTTACTCCTTCCAGGCATACCGCCGCCACATCCGCATTGAGCGCAGGGCTGATGGCGGTGAAGTGAAACCAGGTGCAGCCTTCCAGCGCCGTATCCCAGTCGATCATGCCCGGCTTTAAATCCCAGAAAGAAGAAAAAGCCCGGTCATAAATCACGCCGGCATTTTTCAAATCGGCTCCCTGCGGCAGGTAATACGTACCGATACGCTGCCCGCTGTAATGTATGTATGAAGTATCGATTCCCTTTTCCTGTATTTCCTGTACTATCTCCTGTGCCAGGTAATTAGCGGGCAATGCCGTGGTATAGCGCACAGGCGTTTTCCATGCTGCCAGCGCTGTTGCCACATTCAGCTCCGCACCGCCCACAAATACGGGCATGGCAGATTGCCGTATCCATTCACGTCCCAATGCGGGTGACATGCGCAGCAGTAATTCACCAAAACAAAAAACCATTATTGCTTATACTTCTGTCGGCTTTCAAGATATTACTATTTTCTCTTTCCCTGCTACTACATCGTTTGAAAGCTGCCAGCCGAAGTAATTTTTATTATTATAGAAGCAAATATCCTGTATCACTTTACCTATCCAGGGAATATCATACGGCAGCTCTCCGTTTTCCATCTCCTCACCAAATATATCACAGAGCAGGCGGCGGAAATATTCATGGCGCGGAAACGACAGGAAGCTCCTTGAGTCAGTCAGCATACCCACAAAGCGGCTCAGCAGGCCCATATTGCTCAGCGCATTGATCTGTTTGGTCATACCGTCTTTCTGATCCAGGAACCACCAGGCTGATCCCCATTGCACCTTGCCTGCCACCGATCCGTCATTAAAATTACCAATCATGGTTGCCATCAGCTCATTGTCTGCCGGGTTCAGGTTGTACACCACTGTTTTTGCCAGCTTGTTATTGCTGTCCAGCTTATCAAGAAACTTTGCCAGCGATCTTCCCTGCGAAAAATCGCCAATAGAATCCCAGCCTGTATCAGCACCCAGCGTTTGCATCATGCGGGAGTTATTATTGCGCAGCGCACCAAGGTGAAACTGCTGCACCCATCCTTTTTCCCAATCCCATTCGGCAAAGTGTATCAGCATAGCCGATTTAAACTTGCGCTCCTCCGCTTCGCTCAGCTCTTTACCGCCATGTATTTTATTAAAAATGCTGTTGATCTCCGACCCGGTGAAATCGTCCGCATATATTTCTTCCAGCCCATGATCGGATACGCTGCATCCCATAGCGGCAAAAAAATCGTGACGATTTTGCAGCGCATATAAAAAATCATCAAAGGAAGCAATGGCAATATTTGTTGCCGCTTCTAATTGTTTTATATACCCGTTAAACTTTGCCGCACTGCTCACATTCATCGCCTGGTCGGGGCGGAAGGCCGGCAGTATCGGTATTTCAAAGCCATCATCTTTCAACTGCTGATGGTATTCCAGCGTATCCACCGGGTCATCTGTGGTGCATACCACTTTTACATTCATCTTCCGCAGCAGGTTGCGCACGGAATACTCCGGCGATTGCAGCTTAGCTGTAGCATCCTCATATATCGCACGGGCCGTATCCGGGTTTAATACCTGGTGTATATCAAAATACCGCTGCAGCTCCAGGTGTGTCCAGTGATACAGCGGATTGCGCAGCGTGTAAGGAACGGTTGCGGCCCATTGCCCGAATTTTTCCCAGTCACTTTTATTGCCGGTACAATAGATCTCCTCCACACCGTTGGTGCGCATGGCCCGCCACTTATAGTGATCGCCATACAGCCAGGCATGCGTCAGGTTATTGAATTGCAAGTCCTCTGCTATTTGCTGCGGCGGCAGGTGACAGTGGTAGTCTATCACCGGCATGGGCTTCGCATACTCATGGTAGAGCTGCTGCGCTGTTTTCGTTTTCAGCAAAAAATTTTCATCCATGAATTTTTTCATACACTTATATTTTTGAGCCATCGTCCGGTAGGCTGCTGAGCTGGCGGGTTTTGGGTTCTGAGTTCTGAGTTTTGGGTTTTGGGTTTTGAGAGATAAGTATTTGCTCATGCATGACAGATCGTTTCCACAAACCTCAACTTTAAACATTGAACTTTTGAACCTCTTAAACACCCTCTATTCGTGAATCGTGAATCGTCAATCGTCAATCGCCCGTACATCGTACACCATACATCGTATATCTCACATCATACATTTACAGCGAAACTCCCCGCTTCCACGGAATAAAATCATCCTGGTTGAGCTGCACTGCTTTCGGTATCACTTCGCCACTGGCCGCTCTGATGCAGTACTCCAGGATTTGTGCGCCCATCTCTTCTATGGTTATTTCTCCTTCTATGATAGGGCCTGTATCAATATCAATGATATCGCTCATTCTTTTCGCCAAAGCCGAATTAGTAGCCACTTTAATGGTGGGGCAAACAGGGTTACCCGTCGGTGTGCCCAGCCCGGTGGTAAACAATATCAGCGTGGCGCCGCTGGCGGCCTTCCCGGTTGTTGCTTCCACGTCATTGCCGGGTGTGCATACCAGGTTCAGCCCTGGCTTTACCGCAGGCTCTGTATAGTCCAGCACATCTTCCACCGGCGATGTGCCTCCTTTCTTTGCAGCACCGGTGCTTTTTATCGCATCGGTGATCAGCCCGTCTTTTATATTTCCCGGCGATGGGTTCATATGAAAACCGGAGCCCACCTTATGCGCCGCATCATTATATGATGTCATCAGGTGAATAAATTTTTTTGCAGCCGCTGCTTCCTTTGTCCGGTCAATTAAATCCTGCTCCGCACCGCAGAGCTCCGGAAATTCGGCCAGCAGCACTTTACCGCCCAGGGCCACCAGCAGGTCTGCCGTATATCCCACGGCCGGGTTGGCCGATATGCCACTAAAGCCATCGCTGCCGCCACATTTCACCCCTATCACCAGCTTATCCAGCGATGCAGGTTTTCTTTCTATTTTGTTTATCTCCACCAGTCCTGCAAATGTTTTTCGTATCGCTTCCTTCACCAGTTGCTCTTCACTCTGCGATTGCTGCTGCTCAAAGATGTACAGCGGCTTATCAAATTGCGGATTGCGTTCTTTCAGGTCTTGTATAAAATCGTACACCTGCAGGTGCTGGCAACCCAGGCTCAGCACGGTCACTCCCGCCACATTCGGATGGTCAGCATAAGCGGCCAGCAGCCTGCTCAGCACAGCAGCATCCTGCCGGGTACCGCCGCATCCGCCCTGGTGATTCAGGAATTTGATACCATCTACATTTTTAAAAACCCGGCTGGCTTTTGCATTTTCTGCTGTTGCCAGGTTATCAATGCTCAGCGCACTGACATCCATGCCCTGCTGGTATGCTTCCAGCAAGCCGTGGGCAAATCGTTTATACTTATCCGTTACGGCATAGCCCAGCTCATTGTGCAGGGCTTCCCGTATTACATCCAGGTTACGGTTTTCGCAAAACACAGTAGGAATAAACAGCCAGTAGTTAGCTGTGCCCACCCGGCCATCCGAACGGTGGTACCCCAAAAAAGTTCTGCCTTTAAAAGCAGACACATCCGGCGCCTGCCACTCATACTGAAAGGCACGGTAGGCAAACGGATCAGCGGCATGCTTTGTATTATCCGTATTCATCAGGCCGCCGCGGGGTACGGCATATTGTGCTTTTCCTACCAGCACACCGTACATGATAATGCTGTCGCCCGCCTGCATATCCTGCATAAAAAATTTATGCTTTGCCGCTATATCATCCTGCAGCTTGTAAAGCTCCCCGTTAAATGTTATTTCCTCTCCTTTAGAAAGATTTTTCAATGCCACCAGCACATTGTCTTTGGGATGTACCTGCAATACTCGTTGCGCCATACATTTTCTCCTTACTTTATAATTAATGTCAGGTCACTAAGATATTCATTCTGCAGCGCATTTATCTCCCGGCCCACCATTTCTGCCCAGCCGGGAAGAGCAGGCAATTCATTACCCCACAACTGTTCGTCTGCCACAACAGCTTTTACCAGCGCTTCTGCATACGTTTGCGCCGCCCAGTGGCCGGCCAGCACCGGTGCATACTGATCATTCAGCGCATACTTTTTACCGTTCAGGCTTACTTCATAAGTTCCGGCACCAGAGTGCCGGCTGCGTGCCCAGAGCAGGTAAGCGGCAAAGCCACGGGCCATTTTTTCCGGCAACCTGCCCGTTTGCTCATAATACCGGCGTATCAGCGGCAGGCAGCGCAGCCTCATTTTAGAGGTATACTGTACCGCTATGCTGCTCCACTCATGCTCCAGGCAGGGGTTGCGGTAGCGGTCCAGCACATCTTGGGCAAAGCGTACAGCCTCTTCCCTGCTGATGGCCCCGCCTGTAATAGCTGGTACAATCTCTTCTTCCATCAGCAACCTGATGAATGAAACAAATCCTTTATCAGCCATAGCTTCTTTCACCGTGGTAAAGCCCTGCAGCAATGCCAGGGCACAGGTAAATGTGTGTGACCCATTGAGCAGGCGCAGCTTCAGCTCTTTAAAGCGGGTAATATCGTCCGTTATCACCACTCCTGCATCTGCTTTTGCAAAAGACAATATTTCCTGTACCTCCGGCCGGGCGGCTTCTATCGCCCACAGGCGATATGCCTCCGACATAATCATCAGCTCATCACTGTAACCAAGCGCCTCTTCTGTTTGCTGCTGCTCAGTGGCAGGCAGCCTGCCGGGCACTATACGATCCACCAGTGTATTGCAGAAATAATTATGTTCCCGGAGCCATGTGATAAATCCATCACCCAACTGGTTGAATGCGGCCAGCTCCAGCACTATCTCCTTTAGTTTTTTACCGTTATCTGTAATCAGCTCCGCCGGCAGTATCACCATTCCTTTACCGGCGTTTCCGCCAAAGGTTTCATACCGTTTATACAAAAAGGCCAGCAGCTTGCCGGGAAATGAGGAAGGCGGTACATGATATATGCTTTCCCTTACCAGGGTAATGCCCACTTCCGTGGTATTGGAAATAACCACCTGCATATCCGGATTAGCTGCACAGGCCAGTATTTCCTCCCAGGCACTGGCAGCAGACAGCACCCGGCTGATAGCAGCATGAACAATATTTTCCTCCACCTGCTTTCCCTGCTCTATCCCTCTTACGCAAAGCGTATATAATCCATCCTGCCGGTCAAAAGCATCTGCACCACCTGCAGCAGTGGATTTCACCACCACAATGCGGCCATTGAAAATACCCTGCCTGTTTGCCTTATCAATAAAATAATCAGGCAGGCCGCGCAGCAATACACCGGTGCCAAACTGCAATACTTTTTCCGGCAGGTCAAACACATTTTTCTCCGGCAGCACCAAACCCGGCACCGGCTGTATCTGTTCTATATTTTTTTTCGATAACTGCATCACTCTTCCGTTTTACTTTGCCTGCTGCAGCAACCACTGCACCCAGTCGCCTGCCGCTTTATAATTTTCATAGTTCAGGGGCAGCTTACGCCCATCCAGGTATTCATTGTATATCCACGGGTCGCCAAGGGCAAACACCGTCCCTTTGCCATAGCGGCTCACCGCCATTACAGCCATGTCATTTTGCTTCAGCACTGCTGCTGCCGGCGGCTTCACGCTTAATGAACTTATTTCTTTCAGGTATAAACCGGCAGCCGTTTTGAAAATGATATTATCATTCCCCGTCTTTACCTCACCCTGGCGAAAATCATCGTTTTTTACTGCCAGGTGATTGTCTTCATTGAAGCGGATGCCAAATTCACCGGCCAGCTTATTCCAATGGGTAAACTCCGCATTGCCGGCATCATTGCCCAGCAGCACCAGCACGCCTCCTTTCCTCACCCATTTGCGGATAGCTTTTATTTCTTTTTTCTGTAAATAGTTGGGCTGTGCCGTTTCTTTTTCTGTATCCGGGTCCACGATGATATACAGCTCTGCTTTCGCAAGCCGGGACTTTGATGGCTTTGTTTCTAAAGAAAGCGTAGTGGCGCCGTATTGCTCAAACAGGTGGCCCAGCAGCGCATAGCCGCTGTTGCTGCGGTCTTCCCAGGTATAGTGCCAGCGCAGCTTTCTGCCCGTGGCGTCATTTTTCCATTCATTGTTGTAGAAATAATCCAGCAACACTGTTTTGCCGCTTCCCGGCCTGGGCAGCGCTGCCATTTCCATTTCTGCAGCGCAAAGTATAAAAGCGCCAATGCCCTTGGGGTCATTTACTATCACCGGCTCGCTCATATAGTATGCAAAGCTGCCGTCACGGTAAGGCTTGCCGCCCAGCCCGGATACGCTTACGGTCCCTTTCAGGTTTACCCCGCCTGGTGTTTTCTCAATAAACGCTTTAATAATACCGGCATATCCTTTTTGTGCGGCTGCCAGGAAAGATGCGGGTAAATAACCTTTGCGCACGCCTTTGGCAAACGTATACGTGAGCATGCACGAAGCGGAGGCTTCGGGATAATTTTTTTCCCGCTCCGGCTGGTCCGGCACATCGTACCACAGGCCGGTGGCATCGTCCTGTACTTTTATTACTGCTGCGCAAAAACGGTGCAGCATATCCACCAGCTCTTTTCGCTGCGGATGGTGCAGCGGAAAATAATCCAGCGCATCCACCAGGGCCATACCATACCAGCCCAGGCTGCGCCCCCAGAAGTTGGGTGACTGGCCTGTTTCTTTGTCCGCCCATTGCTGGGCCCTGCTCTCATCCCAGCCGTGATAGAGCAGGCCGGTTTTTTTATCCAGCGCATACTCATACATGAGCCTGAACTGGCGGGCCACATCATTGAAGGTTGTGTCTTCGCCAAATACCTGTGCATACTCCGCATAGAAAGGCTGGCCCATGTACAAGCCATCCAGCCACATTTGCGAAGTATAAATATTTTTATGCCAGAAGCCACCTGCTGATGTACGCGGATGCGTGCGCAACTGGCTGCGCAGCAGCGCAGCCGCTTTGCGGTATTTTTCCTTTCCTGTTACCCGGTACAGCGTGAGCAGGTTTTTACCATTATTGATATGGTCAATATTATACTCCTCCGGCCGGTAGTGCTTAATACTCCCGTCAGGTTTGACATAGAAGTCCATACTTTTCTGTATGTAGCTAAACCACCGGGCATCGCCGGTAGCCAGCCATACGGCTTCTATCCCTTTTAAAATCACTCCCTGGTCATAGCGCCATTTGGCATATTTATCATTAGGCAGCGCAAAGGAATCCGGCCACAGCCGCATAGCAGTTTCCGACATTTGCTGCGACAGGGGAGCCTGTGCTCTTACCATACTGATGGCAAAGCAACCGGCAGCAAACAGGGCAATATATCGTGCGGTGTATGTTTTCATTTTACCTGTATCACTTTTTCACCGGCACCCAGCTCAAATTTCACTGCCTGCTGCGCCTTTTTAGTGTCGGTGTTCTTTACATTTATCTCTTTTACCCTGTCACCGGCTATACGGAATAATAATGCATCACCGGTTTCATACGTGATATGGTCAAATGTGAGGCTGTCGCTCTGTACAATATCAATCACCGGTTCTTTGTGCTTTGTCACCAGCCTGATATTCCGGAATGTCAGCCCGCTGGCTTCCTGTATATCTATTCCCTTATTTGCCTGCAGCACCATGTTTTCAAACACGATATCCTTTACATGCATTTCCGGCAGCCCCCTTACAAAAATGCCTTTGGCAGCCCCGTTGCAGTACACATTGCTGATATGAAAATTTTTAAATACCGGCGTGGTTTCATCCACAGGTTTAAATTCAACTTTGGGCAGCTCCCTTTTTTCTCCTGCCTGTGGTACCGGGTCTTTGGCAGCATAGTACATATCAAAGAGGATAGCATCACCCGGAATGTCCTTCATGTAAATGTCTTTGATAAAAATATGCTCCACCACACCGCCGCGTCCGCGGGTGGTTTTAAAGCGCAGGCCAATATCAGAACCGATAAACGTGCAGTTGCTCACATGAATATTGCGGGCACCCCCGCTCATCTCACTGCCTATCACAAATCCGCCGTGTGAGGCATAGACGGTGCAGCCGCGGATAATCACATTTTCCGTGGGCATCCCTCTTTTGCGCCCCTCCGCATCGCGGCCGCTTTTGATGCACAGCGCATCATCACCCACATCAAAAACAGAATTTTCAATCAATACATTTTTGCAGCTCTCCACATCTATGCCATCCCCATTCTGCGCATACCACGGATTTTTTACGCTGATGTTTCTGACAGTAAGGTGCTCACTCATGAGCGGGTGCAGGCACCAGGCCGGTGAGTTTTGAAAAGTGACCCCTTCCAGTAAAATGTATTTGCACCTGGTCAGCACCACCAGGTTGGGGCGCAGAAAATCTTTTACACTATCGTAAAAAGCTGCGTCTTTTTCCGGCGATACAGCACCGGGATTGGTATAGGCTGAACCTTTCAGTGTTTTTTCCGTAGGGTACCATGTCTTTTTATCTTCCCCTACTATGCCACCCGATGCTACCAGTTTTTTCCACTGGCTTTCCGTGAGCTTGTCTTTCTTTACCATGCGCCATGCATCACCGTTGCCGTCAATGACGCCTTTGCCGGTGATGCCAATATTCACAGCGCCTTCGGCAGAAATGGGTGCCTGGTTGCGCATCTGCACCAACCCTTCCCAGTTTGTTTTTACCAGCGGGTATTGCGAAAAATCTTTTGTAAATAAAAGGGTGGCGCCCTGTGCCAGGTGCAGGTTGACATTTGATTTCAATACCAATGGCCCTGTAAGCCAGAGGCCGGCAGGCAGCAACACTTTACCTCCGCCTTTTTTGTGGCAATCATCAATGGCAGCTTGTATAGCTGTTGTATTGAGCGTATGGCCATCGGGTACGGCCCCGTATTTTGTAATAGCATATACAGCAGACCTGAATACCGGCGCTTTCACTACCGGCAGCTTTGCATGCTGCGCACAAGCCCCTGCCACCACGGCAATCAATGTACAGAAAAGAAAAGCCTTTTTCATTGACAAGCGTTTTATGCGGTAAAAATCCTGTTTCCGCAATACAAGTCTAACCAGATATTATCTGCTAATCAACGATTTGCAGTCCTTTTTTTACGCAATCGTTGCCGGTAACGATGTCAAATACAGCCCTGCTGCACAGATACTAAACTTACCCGGCAGATAATTTTATTATCACCCGGATTATCATTGAATCCGAATGGTTTAGGATTTCAGGCCCTAACAATTAACAGTTATGCTATGGCTGGTCAAAAAAATGGATTAATTTTGTGTATTAAATACACATTAGTGTAATAAGCTCTTTCCGGTTGCCTTGCCTGTTCATTTTAAAAAAACAAGAACAATGACTGACCTTAAACAACAGGATATGCAAATGACAAGTGATGTAATGGATATGCTGGTGAAGGAACAGCAAAAGACAGAGCCAGCCACAGCAGCTACGGGACGCCAGGCCCCGGATAAAGATATATTATACGCTTACCTTTTCTCCGGCAAAATAACCATGGAAGAATATCTCTTTCTGAATAAGAAAACGATTGAGGGTTCTGTAGGTTAATACACCGTTTATTGGAGTGCCGCCACCCGGAACCAGTCTATATCGGCGTAGCCGGCATCGTTGGTCTTTGTGGTTCCTGTGCAGAAGAGCCCCATTTTGGCGCCTACCCAGCGGCCGGGCCTGGCTGTAAAGCTGCCTGATGCTGTAAAGCGGATGCCATCTTCACTATAGCTGAATGTGCAGATACCGCCTTCCTTTACGGATACCCGCAGGTATACTTCATTCCCTTTTAGCAGCGCTTCTTCTTTTACTGATTCTTTGCCGCCTTTATCAGCTTTTGCACAATGGGTAAAGCTGATTTGGTTTCCTTCCTGTTTTTTCTCTATGGAGATATAACCATAATCGGCGCCGAATACTATCAGACCTGCTTTTTCTCCCATGAGTTTGGGATGAAAACGAAGTTTGGCAGTAGCCGTAAAGCTGGCCGCCGGAAATTTTTGCATCAGCAAAGCAGGAAGCTCCCAGTAATTGTCCAGGCTATCCGGTACCATTGCAGCATACATCCTTAAATGACCCTGGTACAAAAAAGCCCAGTGCGGCTGCGGATTAGCCTGCCACTGCCATTGCAGCCCGATATGTGTTCCGGTAAATTCATCGCTATCCGGTGGCGTTGCTTTAGGATATACTTTGCCTGCATGGGGTTTGCGATAGCGCAGCACCGGCTGCCCCCTGCCATCACCATCTGCATCTTCGCCTATCACCGGCCAGTCATTTATCCATTTCATCGGCTGCAGGTGTACCACACGTCCGTATGCTTCTTTATCCTGGAAGTGTAAAAACCAATGTTCCCCGTTTTTAGTATCCACCCATGCTCCCTGGTGCGGGCCGTTGATGATAGTTGATCCCTGGTCCATCACTACCTTCCGTTCATAAGGGCCATAAATTTTTTTGCTCCGCAATACCAGTTGCCAGCCGGTAGATACACCACCAGCCGGGGCAAAAATGTAATAATAACCATTGCGCTTGTGAAATTTCGGCCCTTCAATAGTGGGGTCCTGCTCATGCCCGGCATATACCAGCACGGCATCACCAGTGATGTTTGTACCTGCTGCATTCATGGGCCTTACCAGTAAGATGCTTTTTACTCCCGCCCGGCTGCCCGCCAGTGCATATATGAGATAGGCTTTACCATCATCATCCCAAAGCGGGCAGGGGTCTATCAGGCCTTTGCCTTCCAGTACCATTAGCGGCTCAGACCATGGCCCGTTAATGTTTTTTGCTTTGGTAAGGTATATGCCAAAATCCGGATCGGGGTAATAGATGTAAAACTCTCCCTTGTGATAACGGATAGCAGGCGCCCATACACCGCCGCCATGCTGCACTTTGCTAAAATGGTCAAAAGGGGGTTGTCTTTTCAGCGCATGCCCTATTAATGTCCAGTTTACCAAATCACGGGAATGGAGAATGGGGAGCCCCGGCACATGGTTAAAGCTGGAAGCTATCATATAGTAATCATCGCCTACACGGATAGCATCGGGGTCTGAATAGTCTGCATCCAGTACCGGGTTTTTATAAAAACCATCCCCCTGATCGGATACCCAGGCATCAGACAACTGCGCATTTATTATAGTAGCCGGTAAGAAAATAAGTGTGGCAATCAGTATCTTTTTCATCAGCATGGCTGCAATCATTTAAGAAAAGAATATAGCTGGTTCAAACTTAAGATGATTCGCCGCAGAGAAGAAATCAGCGCCGCCTTATTTACGCAAACGATGCCGGGTATAGCTGTTTACTGCACCTGCTTTATCACTTCCCATAGCTGCTTTGCCACCAGCATATTGCCCGATGGATTGAGATGTACGCGGTCGGTAGTGTAAATGCCCCTTTCTGCATTGGCCGGGTTGAAAGCCTTCAGGGCTTCTGCAAAAAGTTGCCGCAGATCGCAAAGCGGTAAGGCATACTCCCTGGCCAGGCGGCGGATTGTTTTGCTGTATTCATTCAAATCGCCATCCTGCGGGTTGGAGTTATCTGTCTTTTCTCCAATGACTGTCGGCGTGCAGAGTATGACACTGATATCCCGGGCCTTTAATTTTTCAATAATGGCTTTGTAAAACTGTTCAAATTTATTCAAATCAGTGCCCGTACCGCTGGAGGTTTTATGCCACACATCATTGATGCCAATGTAGATGACCACCATATCCGGGTTTTTGTCCAGCACATCTTTTTCCATGCGCAGGTACAGGTCATATACTTTATTGCCACCAATACCAGCGCCTGTCAGCTCATACTGACCGGCTTTCCCTTCCTGCTGAATAAGCGTATCCATCAGCCGGATATACCCCCCGGGATTTGCACCCGCCTGTGTAATAGAATCACCAAAGAAAATAACCTTTTTCTTTTTTACCGGGGTAAATGAAAGCATAACCAGAAAACTAATTGTCAGCAGGTATTTCATAATAAATCGTGATGTTTTTAATTTACGCATTTGCCAGGGCCCTGTCCAGGTGTACATAGCCACCGTCTACATACACTAACTGCCCGGTGGTATGGCTGGATTTTGGCGACAGTAAAAAAGCGACTGCATTAGCAATCTCCTCTGCTGTCGTCATCCGGTTGCCCAGCGGGATTTTTGATTCTATTTCCCTCAGCTTTTCACCGGGATTGGGCAGGGTGTCTATCCACTTTGCATATAAGGGGGTAAAACATTCCGCCACCACTACCGCATTTACCCGTATACCATATTTCAGCAGCTCCACGGCCCATTCGCGGGTCAGCGCATTGCGCCCGCCATTAGCGGCTGCATAACCGGATGTATTCCCCTGCCCGGTATCTGCTGTTTTTGAAGTAATGTTTACTATGCTGCCCCTGCTGCGCTTCAGTTCCGGCAGCGCATGATGCGCCATCAGGTAATAATGCACCACATTTTTGTGCAGACTGGCCATAAACTGTTCATAGCTGCCCTGCTCCAGCCCCACGCCATCGTTTACACCGGCATTGTTTACCAGTCCATCTATACCACCAAGCTGCTGTTTTACTTTTTCCACTACGCCTGCACATTGCGCCGGATCTGTCAGCTCCGCCGTTACTTCAAAAGCCA
>DAOLFO010000402.1:0-2604 GCA_035326305.1 Chitinophagaceae bacterium | reverse complement strand
GAATGCAAAGCTTGGCAGGAACTGCAAAATATCCAGCCATACATTTATCTGTGAAGGTGTGAAAATAGAAGATAATGTTTTTGTTGGTCACGGTGTCATGTTTACCAACGATCTGTTTCCCCGTGCTGCCAATGCGGATGGCAGCCTGCAAACCAATACCGACTGGGAGCTGAAAGAAACCATCGTAAAGAAAGGGGCATCTATTGGCAGCAATGCCACTATCCTGTGCGGCATTACTGTCGGGGAAAACGCAATGATAGGCGCCGGCTCGGTAGTGGTGAAAGATGTGCCGGCCAATACAGTGGTGGCAGGCAACCCGGCTGTGGTGCTCCGCAGCTTATAATTTATCCTTGTTTAAAAAAACAGCATGAAGCGCATTGCTATAGCAGGATTTGGAAAGATAGGGCAGGCACTTGCCGCTAATATGCTCCGGCATACGGATGAGGTGGTGATAAATGCGATTGATAATAATGCACAACTGGTAGCCGCTTTTGAGGACGGCAGTTGGGATACAGGTGAGCCGGGTGTAAAAGAAATATTGCAGGAAGCGTTGCAGAAATCACGGTTGTCCGTAAGCAGCAGCTATCAATGTGTGGCTGATTGCGCAGCGGTCATTGTGGCTATCCCCCTGCTGGTGGGCAAAAGCTATGAGCTGCTGGATCAGGATTTTAAAAATTGCATCCGTGAAATAGCTTCTTTGGTGCAGCACAAATGCACTATAATAATGGAGACATCGGTGCCGGTTGGTTATTGCCGCCAGCAAATCTTACCTGTGCTGGAAGAGCAGGGGAAAGAGCATGGCCGTGACTTCTGGCTGGCATACAGCCCGGAGCGTATTAAAAGCGGCAGCATGCTGCTGCAACTGACGGCCATTCCTAAAATCATCGGTGGCATCAGTCGGGAGGCGGGAGAAGCTGCTATGAAATTGTATGCACCTTTTTTCCCGTCAGCAGAAGTAGTATTGACAGAAAGCGCAGAGGCCGCAGAAATGGTGAAGCTGGCCGGCATGATATACCGCGATGTCAACATTGCCTTATCCAACCAGCTTGCCATATACAGTGGTGCGGCCGGCCTGCCTTTTACCGATCTGATTTCCCTGGTCAATACAGACCGGGAGGCAAACCTGCTTTATCCCGGCATAGGTGTGGGAGGGCATTGCACACCTGTGTATCCTTATTTCCTTATAGAAAATTTCAGGCAGCAGGGGCTTGATTTTTCACTGGCAAAGCTGGGGCGGGAAATCAACAGGGATATGCCTGCTTATGCGGTATCATTGGTAAAAGACAGGCTGCGGCGCAAAAAAGCATTAATACTCGGGCTGGGCTTCCGGCCCGATGTAAAGGAAGATACATTAAGCGTGACCTACAGCCTTGCTGCACTGCTGGCACAAGAAGGAATACAGGTGGCGGTGCATGATACCGTTTTCAGCCCGGCAGAGATACAGGCAAAAGGCTTAGCACCCGTTGCGGATATATACAGCAGCGATGCTGAAGTGATTTTCCTGGTCACCATGCACAGCCAGTACCGGGATATTGATTTCCGTAAACTAAAGCAGCAGGGAGTGGAGTATATGGTGGACGGGCGCAACAGTCTTGATCGTCACCAGGCCGAAGCGGCAGGGCTTACTGTTTTTGGAATAGGCTCTTAATGCCGGGGTATCAGGGTGTGGATGCCGCGATGGTGTCTGCATTTTCCTTTGTCTTCTTAAACAGCATCACGTAGCCGCAGAGATTTTTCTTTTTCTTTTTATTTACCTGTACAGGCTTCATCATGTGAAACTCGGTAAATTTGGGTATGTAGGAGTAAGAGATGACATTGCCATCCACATCGCCCCATCTTTTTTGCTGGAATATTACCTGGCGCTCATTCCAGTCAAACATACGCACTTCATATAACCTTGATGTGTAATCGCCGATGAAAACAAACTGGTACCAGCTTCCCTGTGTGAGCGGCACCACCACCGGCATTTCAAATTCACTTTCCATGTTGATGGACGCTTCCTTGAGCAGCACAAAATTATCTTTTGCATAAAGTGATTTGAGACTGTCTACCTGTTTGGATATAAGGTCATCTTTGCAGGACTGGAGGCGGATTACTTCCTGTGCGGCAGTGTGCAGCGATATACAGGAAAAAAATAAAAATAACGTGGTGGACAGCTTTTTCATGCCTGGTTTTATAAGGGAACAAGGATTCAGTTTTAAAAGTAGTGCATATTTCCCTGATAAAGCTGGCATTCTTATTAAACTAAATGCAAAAAAGTATATTTTCTGCGTATTAATACGATGATCTGAACAGATAATTATTATTGTTCTTTTCTATAAAAATACAGGCTGTCTGCCTGTTGGGTGCAGGTAATTACCAGGTCATTGATGCACACATGCGGGGGAAGGCTGGCGCAATAATAAATTACATCAGCAATATCAGCAGCGGTTAATGCTTCAATGCCGGTATATACGCTGTGGGCTGTGGCGGCATCACCTTTGAAGCGAACCAGTGAAAATTCTGTTTCTGCTGCACCGGGATGTATGCCCGTTACTTTGATCTGGTGGCGCAGCAGGTCTATGCGCATGGCCTGGTTGAGGGCGTCCACTGCATGCTTGGTGG
>DAOLFO010000063.1:3776-13131 GCA_035326305.1 Chitinophagaceae bacterium | reverse complement strand
GCACATCCTTCATATCAGCACGGCAAAAGAGCTGCAATTGTTTACCAATATGCTGCCGCTGAAAGAAAAAAAGATTACGGCAGAAGTATGTGTGCATCACCTGCATTTCACCGCAGACGATTATGCCCGCCTGGGAAATAAAATAAAATGCAACCCGGCCATCAAGGCAGCGCATAATAATCCAGCCCTGTGGGAAGCCTTGCTCGATGATCGCCTCGATGTGATTGCCACTGACCATGCACCGCACACGATGGAAGAAAAAAATGAACCATATGAAAAGGCGCATGCCGGGTTGCCGCTGGTGCAGCATTCGCTGCCGCTCATGCTGCACTACCACCAGCAGGGGAAAATAAGCCTGGAAAAAATTGCGGAGAAAATGAGCCATGCCGTAGCAGACTGCTTCCAGGTTGCCGGCAGGGGCTATATACGGGAAGGCTATCATGCCGACCTGGTTATTGCCGACCTTCATCAGCCGTATACTATTTCAAAAGAAAATATTTTATATAAATGCGGATGGAGCCCGCTGGAAGGAATGACAATGCCGGCTGCCGTTACACATACTTTTGTAAACGGGCACCTGGTTTATGGAAACGGGCAGTGGGATGAGTCTCAGCAAGGGCAACGATTATTATTTGACAGGTAACACAATCGTGAATCGCCAATCAGGGTTAGCTTCCGATTGACGATTGCCGGTTCACGATTTACGATTCATCAGATATGCAAATTGACAATACCTCTTTCAACGACATTTCTGTATTCCACCAGGAAGAAGAATTTTCTATTTTTCACAAGCTCAACTTTACCCGCACCAGCGGGGGAAGGGAATGGCTGCGGCATTTTTTTACCCACCCTCATAACGACCTTCAGAAAATACTTGGCACGCAGCGGGTGATACGGACACTGATGGAGCATGTGAAAGACTGGCCATCGGATATCAGCAATGGCACTATACTGGTCATGGACAAGTTCCTCGATTATCCCCTCGATGCCATCAGTCCCAACCAGCATTTTCTCAACACATTTACTTATAAAACATTCCGCAGCGAAGATTATTCCATGGTAAAATATTCCATGGCGCACTTTGCCGATTTTTTCAGGGGTCTCAAAGCGATTGCTGAGTTGCTGGAAGGCCTGGACCTGCCACGGAATATCAGGATATACATCGAACGGATTGTACAATTGCTGCGGGACCCTGTAACGGGGACTATTGCAGGTGCCCGGAAAGGCGAAACTTTTTCGGCAAGGCAAAACCTGCATTACGGCTATCACTTCCGCGGAAGGCTCCGCTCCCATACCCAGGAGCTCATAGATATTTACAGCCGGCTGGATGCCTGGTACTCTATGGCAGTGGCCGTCAAAACTTATAATCTTTCTTTCCCTGAATTTGCAGAGCAGGACAAAGCGCTGGTAGAGGCCAAAGGCCTGTACCATATCCTTATCCCCAATCCTGTGCCTTATGATTTGCAAATGAACCCGGAGCATAATTTTCTTTTTCTCACCGGGGCAAATATGGCCGGGAAAAGCACCCTTATTAAATCAGTAGGCGCTGCTGTGTTCCTCGCCCATATCGGCATGGGAGTGCCTGCCTCACACATGCGGCTCACCCTGTTTGACGGACTGCTGAGCAATATCAATGTGGTGGACAATATTGCCAAAGGAGAAAGCTTTTTCTTCAATGAAGTGCAGCGTATCAAGCATACCATAGAAACAATCAACAACGGGAAAAAATGGCTGGTGCTGATTGATGAACTGTTTAAAGGCACCAATGTGCAGGATGCCATGAAATGCTCGCTCGCTGTTATCAAAGGGCTGATTAAAATTAAAAATTCCCTGTTCATACTTTCCACTCACTTATATGAAATCGGCGATGAGCTGAAAAGCTACCCGAACATTTCTTTCCGGTATTTTGAAACTACGGTCACGGATGACCAGCTTTCCTTTAGCTACCAGTTGAAAGAAGGCATCAGCAATGACCGCCTCGGGTATGTCATACTAAAAAGGGAAAAGGTGGTGGATATGCTGGAGAAGCTATAAATTCACCGGGAAGAACCCGATTTACCCCGCACAGATATTTTTTATTATGAACAGGTATACCCTTCTTTTTGCATTTTTTATCCTCGTTGCCGCAAGCGCCCCGGCGCAGCAAAGGGATATAGATATTATCCACTACGCTTTTGAGCTGCAGCTCAATGATCAAACTGACACCATAGAAGGAAAAGCAAGGATCAGCCTTATCCCCGCCGGCCGCACCAGCCATATCCGGTTGCAGCTCGCCGGCATTAATGAAGCGCAAAAGGGCATGAAGGTGGTGCAAATGCAGGTAGCCAGGGGCAAACGTACCATCCGCTCTTTCAGCCATACCGGCAATGAAATAAATATCGGGATGGATGATATCCTCCCCGCCGGTGATACAATGGTTTTGCAGATTACTTATAAAGGTATTCCTGCTGACGGGCTGATCATTTCCAAAAACAAATACGGCCACCGCACTTTCTTTGCCGACAACTGGCCTAACCGCGGGCACAACTGGCTGCCCTGTGCAGATGACCCTGCTGATAAGGCAACCGTTGAGTTTATCATTACGGCCCCGCAGCACTACCAGGTAGTGGCCAATGGCATTCAAATAGAAGAAACCAACCTGGCAGGCAGCATGAAGCGGACGCACTGGCAGGAAGATGTGCCGGTTGCCACCAAAGTAATGGTAATCGGTGTGGCGGATTTTGCCGTACAGCTTTCCGGCACAGTTGACAATTGCATACCCATATATAGCTGGGTATATCCTGAAAACAGGGAAGATGGCTTTTACGACTATGCACAGGCTGCAGAAATATTGCCCTTCTTTATTAGCTATGCAGGCCCGTACGGCTATAAAAAGCTGGCGAATGTACAATCCAAAACCACTTTTGGCGGACTGGAAAATGCAAATACTATTTTTTATTATGAAAATTCGGTGACAGGCAACCGGAAATCCGAAGCGCTGATCGCCCATGAAATAGCGCACCAGTGGTTTGGCAATATGGTCACGGAAAAAAGCTTTGCCCATTTGTGGCTGAGCGAAGGATTCGCCACCTATATGACGATCATGTATATGGAAAACAGGTATGGGACGGATACGGCTGTTGCCATGCTCCGTGAAGACAGGGACCAGGTAGCAGCATTTGCAAAAAACAATCACAGGCCCGTGGTGGACACTACCAGCAACTATATGCAGCTCCTGAATGCCAATAGCTACCAGAAAGGTGGCTGGGTACTGCACATGCTCCGCCAGCAATTAGGCGACAGCCTGTTCAGGAAATGTATCCGGGCATTTTACGCCAATTATGCCGGCGGCAATGCTGATACAGATGATTTCCGGCAGATAATTGAAAAAGAAAGCGGGAGAAAATTCGGTGCCTTTTTTCAGCAATGGCTGTATACACCGGGCATACCACAACTGCAAATCAGGTGGGATTATGATGCAGCCGCCAAAAAAATCAACCTGCATATTTCCCAGTTGCAACAAACACCTTTTTCATTCCCGGTTGAAATAGCCGTTAAAACCGGCAAAGACAAGCTGCAGCTCCATAAGCTGGATATCCGGGAAGCGAAACAATCATTTTCCATTAGCTGTCCCGACCGGCCCGCAGGGTTGTTGCCTGACCCCCATACCCGCCTCCTGTTCTCCTATGAAATGATGCCCCGGTAATCAATTTTGAGTATGCCCGTAAATTTTTAAAAAGACGTACTTTGTAGGTCAAAACAACTGGTATGGCGGACAATAGTCATGTTTCCACAGTACTTAATAAAATATTGATCCCGGTTATTACAACCGTACTGGGCGCCACGGCTATTTACTTTTTAGGATTCAACAGGAAAGGCGGGGGCGGCCGCAGTGAGATGGAAAAACTCCTGATTACAAAAGAAGCTACAATAAAAGCGTGGAAGTCTTTTGTTACCGCCCAGAACATTTCCTATAAAAACTCCATGTCCATCTCAGAGGAGTATAATCAGCGGATAGAAGAAGCCAGCCGGGAAGTGCAGGCACAGCGTGATTTTTCCCTGATACTGCCGTCCATGAATGCATACAGGGATGAACTGGTCAGGGAATCCCGTAAAGGCATTGCAGCGCTTGAAGATATCCTCAGTTCGCCCGATATAGATCCTGATTTCATTTCCATGATCAAAAGGGCCATAGACAACTCTGCAGACCAGGAAAAAAAAGTAGTTACCTTTTTTACAGACCTGGGCAAAATAGCCAAGTCCGATATGACCTTTGAAGAGAAGGGAACGGAGTGGCAAAATGTTTCCAACCGCCTGGTGCAAATGGCAGATGGCATAGAAAAAAGAGCAGCCACTGAAGCGGAAGACATTGCCAAGATTTTATCAGAGCGCTATTCACAGGCTTTTGATCTCAACCAGTTGCAGGTATATGTTGATTATAAAAAAGAGCGGGCTGAAAAAAATAACGACCCCGATGATAATGAAAAGCCCGCCCCGCGGGATCCGCGTGAAGGGATAGAATACAAGCCCGGCGATGACGAACCCGAAGATGATAAAAAGGTGGCCAAAAATGAGACCGTTACCAAAGCCTGGCTGACAGGAGAATGGTCGATGGTAAAACAGGTAAAAGGCTACATGGAGCTGTCTGCCAACGGCGACCTGTACTGGGAGTTTGAAAACAAAGGATATACTTCCGGTAAATGGCGGCTCGACGGAGGCCGCCTCCGTATGGATGCTGTCAATCCCGAAACACAGAAAAAGCATGTGGTAATGGGAGAATTTTCAGATGTAACACAAAACAGCTTTACCCTTACGCTCAAATCCGTGCCCAGGGAAATTTATTATTTTAAAAGAAAATAAAGCAGTTCCTGCTGCAGGCATCCTTTACCATCTTTAGCAAGCATACTTCTGCAAAATTCTCTATCTTCAGCCCATGCTGATAAAAACCTATGGCAGCGCCGTATACGGGGTGGAAGCCCTGTCCATCACTATTGAAGTAAACTGGTTGCCCTCCTCCGGCAAAGATCCCATGATCGTTGGGCTCCCTGACAATGCAGTAAAAGAAAGCCTGCAGCGCATAGAAAGCACCTGCAAAACGAACGGGTACCAGATGCCCCGCACCAAAGTAGTGGTCAACCTGGCCCCTGCCGATATCCGAAAAAGCGGAACCGCATTTGATCTCCCCATCGCATTAGGCATACTGGGCGCATCCGAACAAATAGAAAATTCCGGAGCGCTGGCGCAGTATGTCATCATGGGTGAGCTGAGCCTTGATGGAGAGATACGGCCTATCAAGGGTGCCCTGCCCATTGCCATACAGGCAAGGAAAGAAGGCTTCAAAGGGCTTATCCTGCCATCTGTCAATGCAAGAGAAGCAGGCATGGTCAATAACCTGCAGGTATATGGTGTGGGCCACATCAAAGAAGTAATTGATTTTTTTACAAATAAAGAAACCGGCCTTCAGCCGGTATCTGTAAATACACGGGAAGCTTTTTTTCAGTCCCAGTATGATTTTGATATCGATTTTGCTGACGTAAAAGGGCAGGAAAATATAAAACGTGCACTCGAAATTGCCGCAGCCGGCGGACACAATGCCATATTGATAGGCCCGCCCGGCGCCGGTAAAACCATGCTGGCAAAAAGGCTGCCTACCATACTGCCACCGCTTACCCTGCAGGAAGCACTGGAGACAACAAAAATCCACTCCGTGGCCGGCAAGCTGCCGGAAAACGCCACACTGGTATCACGCCGCCCATTCCGCAGCCCGCACCATACCATTTCCGATGCCGGGTTGATTGGCGGTGGCAGCATACCACAACCCGGTGAAATATCGCTGGCCCACAATGGTGTACTGTTTTTAGATGAATTGCCGGAGTTTAAACGCACCGTGCTGGAAGTAATGCGGCAACCGATGGAAGAAAGAAGAGTGACGATATCAAGAGCAAAGGTGGCCATTGATTTTCCCGCTTCCTTTATGCTGATAGCCTCGATGAATCCCTGCCCCTGCGGCTTTTACAATCACCCGGAGAAAGAGTGCACCTGCCCGCCCGGCACGGTACAGAAATACCTGAACAAAATATCCGGGCCGCTGCTCGACCGGATTGACCTGCATGTGGAAGTAACCCCTGTCAGCTTTCATGAGCTGTCGGCGGCCCGCCAGCAGGAATCTTCAGCACCGGTCAGGGAACGGGTGATACAGGCCAGGGAGCTGCAGGGAGAACGGTATAAAAACAGTGAAGGCACCTACTGCAATGCGCAAATGAGCAGTAAGCAACTGAAAGAGATCTGTGCCATCGGTACCGCAGGGCAAAACCTGCTGAAAGCGGCGATGCAGAAGCTAAACCTTTCGGCCCGTGCTTATGACCGGATCCTAAAAGTGTCCCGTACTATTGCCGATCTTGCCACATCAGCAGAAATAAGGCCCGAACACCTGGCAGAAGCTATCCAGTACCGCAGCCTTGACAGAGAGGGCTGGGCGGGGTAGGGAGAAGTTTTAAGTTGTTAGTTTTAAGTTTGGAGTTTTGCAGTAACCACTAACTTTAAAACTCAAAACTCCCAAAACTAAAATACTGATGCAGGATCCGGCATTCATAAAGGAAATGATCGCAAAAGCGGAACTGGCTGTGCAAAAGGTAAAAGAAGAATTTGAGGCGCTGGATTTGCAGCAGCTTAACTGGAAGCCGGATGAGCATACCTGGAGCATCGGGCAATGCCTTGATCATATCATCACAGCCGACACGCTCTACTTCCCGGAGCTAAAGCAAATAGCCGATGGTACCTACCGGATGAGCTTTTGGCAAAAATATAACCCGATGAGCGGATTGTTCGGGCGCATGCTCGTAAGCCAGATACAGGAAGTGCCGCGGAAAAAATATGTGGCGCCAAAGGTATTTACCCCGCAGAGCGGATCCGTGGATGCTGTGGTAAGGGAGCGGTTTTATAAACACATGGATACCCTGATGGAATATATGGCATCCTTTCGCAGGGCGGATGCAGACAAAGTGCATATCACCTCTCCCGCCGCCCGTATGGTTACGTACAGCCTGCGCAATGGCCTGAAGCTGATTTTACAGCATGCTCACCGGCATATCAACCAGGGCATACGGGTAAAACAGCACAAAGATTTTCCTGTATAGGCCATAAATATCTTTTTTCCGAACTTACAGGGGTAATCGCTTGTTAACAATAACCTGCCTTCCCGGCAACCCTGCTGACGTACGACTTACTGATAAAATTGACGAATGAAAGTTTTATTTATTTACCTGAAACCGTTTCGCTGGCTCGCTATCCTGACACTGGTGCTGGCCGGCATCAATATCGGCTTTTCATTGATTGATCCTATCATCTTTGGCAAGCTGATCAATCTCGCTGCTGACTACTGGAAATCACCGGAGCCTTATCAGCCGTTCTGGTGGAATTTTGCCGATAAAGTGCTCGTGCTGCTGGGCCTGTCTATCACCATTGCCATGATAAGCAGGATCGCCAAAGCCTTCCAGGATTATTTTTTAAACCTGATTACGCAGAAATTCGGGGCTAAAATTTTTACCGACGGCCTGCGCCATGCCATGCGCCTGCCCTATCATGATTTTGAAGATCAGCGCAGCGGTGAAACGCTGGGCATACTGCAAAAAGTAAGGATTGACACAGAAAAATTCATTACGGCTTTTATCAACATACTTTTTCCCGTTATCGTAGGTATTGTGTTTGTAGCTGTATATGCTGTCACCATACACTGGAGCCTTCCCATTATTTATTTCGGCGGCATTATCCTGCTTATTATTATTTCCAATGTGCTTAGTAAAAAAATAAAGCAGGTACAGAAAAACATTGTTGCGCAAACCACGGCGCTGGCCGGTGCCACTACTGAATCATTGCGGAATATTGAGCTGGTCAAAAGCCTGGGACTGACACACCAGGAAATAGAACGGTTAAATAAAAACACCTACCGCATACTGGGGCTGGAGCTTACTAAGGTCAAACGTATCCGCAGCATCAGCTTTGTGCAGGGCACTTTTGTAAATACGCTCCGGCAGGTCATTTTATTTATGCTTTTATGGGTTGTATATCACAAGCAATTAGATGCCGGCCAGTTGGCCACGATGCAAATTTTTTCCTTTTTTGTTTTTGGCCCCCTGCAGGAAATAGGCAATATCATCCTGTCTTACCGGGAAGCTGAAGCATCGCTGAACAATTTTCAAAACCTGATGACTAAAAAACCGGAAGCACAGGCGATAAACCCCAAACATTTGGGCGAGGTCAGCGTGTTAGAATTTAACCAGGTAGGATTTAAACATCAGTCTGCACAACAGAACGCTATAAATAATATCAGCTTTACAGTAAAGCGGGGCGAGACAATCGCTTTTGTCGGGCCCTCCGGATCCGGCAAAACCACACTGATGAAGCTGCTGGTGGGGCTATATCGCCCGCTGCAGGGAAAAATATTATACAATGGAATGGACGAAGAAGAAATCAGTTTTGATGACCTTCGCCGGCAAATCGGGTTTGTAACACAGGATACGCAGCTTTTTTCCGGCACTATACGTGAAAACCTGCTCTTCGTCAACCCGGCCGCTACTGAAGACGACCTGCAGGTTGCCTTACAAAAAGCTTCCTGTCAAAACCTGCTGGCAAGGGCAGAGAAAGGGCTGGACACAACTATTGGTGAAGGCGGTTTAAAATTATCCGGCGGAGAGAAGCAGCGGCTTTCTATTGCAAGGGCTTTATTGCGCAAGCCAAAGCTCCTGCTGTTTGACGAAGCTACCTCAGCACTGGATTCATTAACAGAAGAAGAAATCACAGATACCATTCGTGAAGTATCGCTGCAGGGCAATCAAATTACCATTCTTATTGCCCACCGCCTGTCCACCATTATGCATGCGGACCGCATTTATGTGCTGGAGAAAGGTGATGTAGTAGAAACCGGCAGCCATGATTCGTTACTCAGTGAAAAGGGATTATATTATGCCATGTGGCGGCAGCAGATTGGCGAACGAAAAACGAAGGCGGTGGTAGCCGCTCCGGCGGAATAGAGGTTTTTGATTTGATGATTTCTGATTTGTTGATTTGCAAGATGTACGGTGTATTACGAATTTCGATTCAGGATTTACGAATAGCGTACAGATCGTTGGGCGATGGCCGATGATTGTTGGCCGATAGCTGCTGATCGGTGGTCAGTTGTCGATGGTCTGTGGACGATTAATAATCGCTGATGTCTGATTTGCTGATGTGGTAAGCCATTAGCTATGAGCTGCAAGCTGTCAGGCGCTTCGATTGACGATTCACGATCGTTGTCCGTTGACCGATAGCCGTCGCCTGCTTCTTGCTGCTTGTCATGCCGACGAAGGAGGCATCCCGGAGACTGGCAATGTAAAGCAGG
>DAOLFO010000063.1:0-3676 GCA_035326305.1 Chitinophagaceae bacterium | reverse complement strand
AAGGAGGCATCCCGGAGACTGGCAATGTAAAGCAGGTGCGGCAGTTCTCTGATTGTACTTTCTGAGACGCTTCGCTTTGCTCAGCGTGACAAAGCGGGAAGGGACTGGCAGGGTGTGCGATGTGTGATGTACGGTGTGGCGATTTACGAATTACGATTTTAGATTTACGAATGGTGTGCAGGCTGTATGGTGTATGATGAACGATGTACTGATTGACGCTGTTGTCCGTTGACCGTTGCCCGTCATCCGTTGACTATTTTCTGTTAGCCAATTGATGCCGGCTAACTTTGATTTTTGGCTTTTACCTTTCAAGCTTACTCTCTCTTGCAGTTTATCATTTAGCGCTTATCCGCTTGCTGCCGGGCAACCGCGGAAAAGCCCCGGTAAATGCACGAAAATAAAGGGTAAGGGGAGGCTGGGGGTAACTACTTTTACAATTGTCTGAGTCCAGACAGGATTTAATTATTAACCAGAACCATAGTTTATCCGGCTTAAAAGATGAAAGCAACTTTCCGCAGCCGCTACGGCGGACCAGAAGTATTATCAGTAAAAGAATTAAAGATGCCGGCCCTCCGGCCACATGAGCTGCTGGTGAGCGTGCATACCACCACTGTCAACCGTACTGACTGCGGTGTGCTGCGGGGAAGCCCATTTATCTTCCGGTTTTTCACAGGATTGTTTCGCCCGCGCTATGCCAGTACGGGGACTGATTTTGCCGGTGTGGTGGAAGCCGTGGGGCATAAGGTAAGCCGGTTTAAAGCCGGGGACCGGGTATTTGGCTTCAATGACACCGGCTGGGGCTCCCACTCCGCTTATTTTACCGTTCCGGAAAATGGCCCGGTGACACATATACCGGACAGCATTTCCTTTGAAACCGCCGCCGCCTCTGCAGAAGGCGCCCACTACGCCTGGAACTATATCCGCAAAACAGGCATGAAGGCAGGCGATAAGGTAATGGTATATGGCGCAACAGGGGCTATTGGTTCGGCAGCTATTCAAATACTGAAACAGCATACCGGCGCCACCGTAACGGCTGTATGCAATACCAAAAACCTGGAGCGCATAAAAGCGCTGGGCCCTGACCGGGTGATTGACTACGAAAAAGAAGACTTTACTGCCGGCGGGGAGCAATATCATTTTATTTTAGACGCTGTGGGCAAAAGCAGTTTTGGCATTTGTAAAAAACTGTTATTGCCGGGTGGAAAATATATGTCGTCTGAATTAGCCCCCGGCAATCAAAATCTGTACCTGCCGCTCACCACCCGGTTCAGCAAAAAAAGAATGGTATTCCCGCTGCCGTCAGATATAAAAAACTCTTTGTCACTGATGAAGGGGCTGCTGGCTGCCGGAAAGTTTTCTCCACTGACAGACCGCAGCTATCCCCTGGAGCAAATAGCTGATGCCTTTGCTTATGTAAGCAGCGGACGGAAAACAGGAAATGTATTGCTCCGGGTTAAAGAGAAGTAAGCCGCCGGTATTTAGTATCCACTACTATTATTATAATAAAGCATCAGCGGGTACTATCGCTTTCAGGATGTTGCGGCGCATGTATCAGCAGCCGGAGCGTAGGGTCATTTGAAATAAAATTCCAGCACCAGCTAAACATAAGCTTCATTTTATTCCTGAACCCTGCTATAGGCAGGATATGCACCAGGAGCCACAACACCCATGCGATAAAGCCCCTGAAAAAACCAACAGGCAGGTCGGCCACCGCCTGGTACTTGCTGATGATGGCCATGCTCCCCTTATCCCGGTAGCGGAAGGGCTGCATCGTTTTTTTCTTCATCATACGCTTAAAGTTCCGGGCCAGCAACTGCCCCTGCTGTATGGCTACCTGCGCCACCTGGGGATGCCCGTTGGGAAAACGCTTATCCGTATCCTGGCAGCAAATATCACCGATGGCATAAATATTAGCTGTATCCCTCACCTGGTTATACGCATTGACCACAATACGATGGTTTTTAGCCATGCTATTTGCCGGCAGGCCCGCTACCTCCCGAGCGATAACGCCGGACACCCAAATCAATGTTTTTGCCTGAATGGTTTCGCCGGTTGACAACAACACAGCATTGTCCCGGAAATCTTTTACAGCAGCGCCCAACCTGATCTGCACACCGAGCTTAGCCAGCGAGGCAAAGCTTTTCTGCTGCGATTTACTGCTCATACTGCCCAGCAGTGTATTGCCCGCATCCACCAGGCAGATACGAATAGGATCATGGCGCAGCTCCGGGTAGTCTTTTTTCCGTATATACCTGTTCATCTCTGCCAGCATACCTGACACTTCCACCCCGGCAGGCCCTCCCCCGGCAACAACAAAGGTGAGCAGTTTCTCTTTTTCAGACCGGCTGGTGGCTTTGCAGGCTTTTTCGAGACAATCCAGGATGGTGTTCCTGATCCGTATTGCATCCCGGATATTTTTTAGTGGCAATGCCTGCCGGCTGATGCCGCTGAGCCCGTAATAATTTGTCTTAGCGCCATTGGCCAGCACCAGGCAATCATATTCAAGGCTGCCCTGGTCTGTAATGGCAATATTATTTTCCGCATCCACCCTTAAGAAAGCTGCCTGGTAAAACCGCACATTACCCGCACCCTGAAACATTTTGCGGAAAGGATAGCTGATGGCAGAAGGCTCAATAAAAGAAGCAGCCACCTGGTATATCAGCGGGGGAAAGTAGTTGTAGTTGTTCTTATCCACAAGCGTTACTTCTATTCCTTTTTCACCTGCGAGGTTCTTTGCCAGGTTCATACCGGCAAATCCTCCGCCTATTATTACGATTTTCATTTTTTGTAACAGGGATTTTTAAAATCAGTTTTATACAACTGTTTTATTTGCCGGTATTGTACCCGCTCCGGCATCGCACGAAAGAGCGCATTGCGCACTGCGATAATAACCGGGTGTGCAGACTGGGCTATCTTACCAATGCGGGCCGACTGGCGGATAACAGCATGCGTACGGGACAACCTTCTTTTCTCAAATTGTGTAAAGGCTGCCTGCCAGCGGGCCTGCAAAGCGTGACCAGTCGCGGGTACTGCGACAATCCATACAAACCGCTACGTGATGGGCCAGGTAGCGGCCGCGTTCTATCCTCTGCGGCGTGCGTTCAATACTAATGGAAGAAGCTTTGCCCGCATCGGGCAGGTAATAACTGAGGTATAGGCCAAAAACCACCGCTACAATCATCACGGCTGCAAGGATGCCCAGGAAAACTTTATACATCTTTTTCATTGCACTGATTTTGTATGGCAAAAGTCAGCATCGCTTTCCCGGCTGCACAGCATTTTGTGTATGAACTGGTAAAATAAGCTGGTGAATTGGAGGGGTAAGGTTTTTTTTGGTTCAGGAGGTTTAAGGGTTTAAAAAGTTTAAGGGGTTCAAGAAGTTTAAGAGGTTCAAGTATGCTGAATGAGTGTGGCAGGATAAGATTTAGCTATCATCAGCGCTCCTGCACACACTATGGTTATTATTTTTTCCGCAAGGGAAAATACAAGAAAGCCGCAAAGGGGTTAACGGGCGGAATGGCTTTTCCGCATCACCACAGGTTAGCTATAAGAGAGCTTATTTACCCAGCCATTTTTTCAGGAAACATGTTAGCCCGGCCGGCCTCTCTGCATCCTCAGCGGAAACTCTGCGCACCCTGCGGTTAATTTACCGCAAAGAGAAATACAAAGAAGGCGC
>DAOLFO010000401.1:0-2616 GCA_035326305.1 Chitinophagaceae bacterium | reverse complement strand
TCTTTGGCTTCTCCACCAATCTTACTTACAAAAAATGGAATGCGGGATTAGTGATGCGTGCCAATGTAGGCAACTATGTGTACAACAATATCAATTCTAATATTGGTATTCGCTCTGTGGTGTTTGGAAATGGCTTCCTGGGCAATGGCTACTCAGACCTGGTGAATACAAATGTATCAGGAGCCCGTGCCGGTTTCAGCCTTTCAGACTATTATGTGGAGAATGCTTCCTTCCTGCGGATGGATAATATTAATATCGGGTACAATGTTGGCTCCGTATTTAGAAACAATGCCACACTGCGACTGAATGCCAATGTGCAAAATGTATTTGTGGTGACTAAATACAAAGGCCTGGATCCGGAAATTGCCGGTGGTGTGGATAATAACTTCTACCCCCGTCCCCGCATATTTGTGATTGGGGCAAACCTGGATTTTTAATAAACCTATTTTAATAAAGCGATAATCATTTTTTATATGAGACAAAATATTTTTAAAGCAGGATTAATAGTGGGGCTTGTTGCCATGCTTGCTGCCTGTGATAAAAAGCTGGATCGGCTGCCGAAGAATGATATTACAGACGATCAGGTATACGCAACGCCAGCAGGATATCAGCAGGCTTTTGCCAAAGTATATGCCAGCTATGCCCTGACAGGCAACAGCGGCCCTGCCGGTAATGGTGATGTGCAGGGTATAGATGAAGGAACTTCCGATTTCCTGCGTATGTTCTGGTGGGTGCAGGAAGTTTCTACGGATGAGGCGGTGGTGCAGGCCGGCTGGAATGACCCGGGCATTCACAATTTTCACCCGATGAACTGGTCATCAGACAACGTGATCATAAAAGGAGTATACTATCGCAGTTTTTACCAGATTACTTTAGCCAATGATTTTATCCGCCAGGCATCGGATGCCAGGCTGGCGGAAAGGGGCATTACCGGTGCCGATGCCGCTAAGATTAAAGCCTATGTGGAAGAAGCCCGTTTTCTCCGTGCCTTCCAGTACTGGGTGCTGATGGATTTGTTTGGCAAGCCGGCATTTGTTACAGAGAATGATGCACCGCTGGGTACTTTCGTTCCGCAGCAGACAAGCCGGGAAGATTTATTTGCTTATATAGAAAGTGAGCTGAAAGACCTGGAAAATAAGCTGGCTGCCCCCCGTACCAATGAGTATGGCCGGGCTGACCGGGCTGCTGCCTGGGCGCTGCTGGCCCGTATGTACCTGAATGCGCAGGTGTATACAGGTACACCAAAATATACTGAAGCTATTACTTATGCAAAAAAGGTAATTGATGCCGGCTATTCCCTGACCCCGGACTACCGGCACCTGATGCTGGCAGACAATCATACCAATACCAGTGAGTTTATCCTCACCATTAACTACGACGGAAAACGGACGCAGAACTATGGCGGCACTACTTTCCTGGTTAATGCTTCTGTAGGCGGCAGCATGGTGGGCTCAGAGTCCGGCTTAGGCGGTGGCGGATGGGGTGGCATACGTACCACCAGCGCATTGCCCAACCTGTTTCCGGATGTAACAGGCACTGCTGATAAAAGAGCGCAGTTTCATACTGATGGCCAGTCGCTGGAGCTTTCTGCTGACCCCGCACCTGCGTTTACCGAAGGGTATGCAATCAAAAAATACCGCAACCTGACAAAAGGCGGGGTTATGGGCTCAGATCCTTTATTTACTGATATTGACTTCCCTCTGTTCAGGCTGGCGGAGCAATACCTCATCTATGCAGAAGCGGTGCTGCGTGGCGGCAGCGGTGGCAGCACGGCAGAAGCAGTAAATTATATCAACCTTATCCGCACCAGGGCTTATGGAAACGGATCCGGCAATATAAATGCCGGTACGCTTAACCTTGATTTTATCATTGATGAAAGGGCACGGGAGCTGTACTGGGAATGCTTCCGCCGTACAGACCTGATCCGCTATGGCCGTTTTACAGAAGGCACTTATCTGTGGCCCTGGAAAGGAGGTGTGAGCTCAGGGACGGCCATGCCTGCCCACCTGAAAGTATTTCCGATACCTGCTGCGGAAATCACCTCTAACACCAACCTGCAACAAAACGACGATTATTAAAAACAACCAAAGCATTGCGATATGAAATATCTGTTCAACATTTCGCTTCTGATCGCCTGTCTTTCTCTTACCTTGTTTTCCTGCAAAAAAGATGAGCACAGGATATACTTTGAAGGAGGTACTGCCCCGGTGCTTACTGCTTCGCTGGCACCCGGAAGCCAGATACCACTTTCGTATGATGAAAGAGAAAACCCGGTAATTACACTGGACTGGACCAACCCTGCCTATAAGTTTACCACAGGGGTCAGCTCACAGGATGTGACCTACAGCCTGGAGGTAGATACCGCATCTGTAAATTTTGCAAGCGGCCGGAAAAAGACGATTGCTGTCAGCAAAGATCTTTCCTATACGTTTACTGTAGGGGAATTGAATACTGCTTTCATCAGCCAGCTAAAGCTGGATTCCACTAAGAATAATATGATTGAAATGCGGGTCATCGCTTCTATCGGCGGGTGGGGGGGTACCGGGCCTTTTTTCCAAGGGATTTTTTTTTTTTTGAAGGCAAATAATGAGGCGGTGCCGATTGGGGTATTTTGGG
>DAOLFO010000062.1:0-13179 GCA_035326305.1 Chitinophagaceae bacterium | reverse complement strand
GGGTGACGTATCAGCATACATCCCCACCAACGGGATATCCATTACCGACGGACAGATATTCCTGGAGTCAAACCTGTTTCTCTCCGGTATCCGCCCTGCCATCAACGTAGGTATTTCTGTAAGCCGTGTGGGTGGTAATGCGCAAATCAAATCCATGAAGAAAGTGGCAGGTACGCTGAAGCTGGACCAGGCCCTGTACCGCGAGATGGAAGCTTTCTCCAAATTTGGCGGCGATCTGGATGCTGCTACTAAAAACGTAATTGATAAAGGTGCCCGCAACGTGGAGATCCTGAAGCAGCCGCAGTACACACCGTTTGCTGTGGAAAAGCAGGTAGCCATCATTTACCTTGGTACAAACGGACTGATCAAAGATGTGCCGGTAAAAAAGGTAAAAGAATTTGAAGAGCACTTCCTGCTGGAAATGGAGAACAAGTACCCCGAAGTACTGGCTGAGTTCAAGAAAGGAAACCTGCCGGAAGACGGGCTGAAGAAAATGGTGGAACTGGCAAATACGCTGATTCCCCAGTATAAAGCATAACGGCAAATCATCAATAAGAGAAAACCCCGAAAGGCTGTTGCTGAAAGGCAACAGCTTTTTTTATGGGCGTAGTTTTAGAAGCAGGGACAGGTAAACTTTGAAAACAGGCATAGGAAATCTACGAAGAGAAGATTTTTAAATTATTCTTTATCAACGGTAATAGTAAAATTACTACATAAAATACGGAAAATTATACGAGAAAATCCGTGAAAAACTTGCAACAGTAAATACCACATATTATGTTTGTACTGCATTCGAAGAAACCCTAAGAAAACAACGAAATCCAATCGTGAAATAAGCCGGACGTACCAGTAAAACTACTCCTCTTATCTTCCCCACGATTTTCATTGGCCTCTTTTGGGTTTGCTCCGGACACTGATCTGAACCCTAACGAAGCAACAATGAAAACAACTCTACACACTCCGGTGAATTTCCTGAAGGCGTTTTTGCTGATAGCAATCATTGCGTCAGCAGCCAAAGTAAACGCTCAGCATACAGCTCCTGAACTGGTGTTTAAAAACCCGGTACTGGAATCGGGAAGTGCAGGCGCTGATAATGCAGCCTACCGCTTTAGTAATGTGATGCCAAACGTGGATGCGCTGGTGACTATTATCGGGCGCTCTTCCCCGCTGGTGAGCCTGGTAAACATTGATATGAGCAATACCGGGTATACCAATGCTTTTCAGCCGCAGGTTTCTTATAACAATGCTAATGCCCCGCGTTATACCAGCTGGTGGATGGACTTTAATATTGGCTTTGTGAATCATGCCACCACCACCCCTGTTGCCGTATCTGCATTTGATATAACGGCGCTGGATGTAGACGGGGATGCAAGCAGCCTTCATGAGTATGTGTCTTTTTTTGATGCACATGCGTATACGCTGGAAGCTAATTCACAGCTCACCGTTCAAAATCTGCTGGAAACTATTTTGGGGTTGCTGAAACCCGGTAAGCAGTTTAACGGGCCGGTAAGCAATTATACTGATATAGATGTAACGGCAACCCGTGTGATGACAACGCTCAATTACCAGTCAAAAAATGCTTTCACAGTAAGGGCCGGTGCCGCTACAGGCAGCAGCTCAAGCAGTGTGGCAGACAGGATGTATTCTTTCTGGTTTAAAGGATTCAGCTACAATGAGCCTGTTGAGGTCGTACTCCCTGTAGAGTTTCATAGCTTTAGCGCCATATTATCTCCTGAAAAGAAAGCTTCCCTGCGCTGGATAACAGCTATGGAAGAAAACGTGAGCCATTTTGTAGTGGAAAGAAGCTTTGACGGCGCCAGCTATACAGCACAAATGCTGCAGTTTGCCGCCGGTAGCAGCCAGGTACAGCAAAGCTATCAATATACAGAAGACCTTAGCGGGGTAAGCCCGTCCATTGTATACTACCGTATCAAATCAGTGGACATTGATGGAAGGTATAAGTATTCAGATGTACGCACTATACGGATAGCAGGCGGCGCAGAAAAAGCGCTGGCGGTACAGGCATATCCTAACCCGGCCACTGCACAGATCAACGTTACCGTACCCGCCGGATGGCAGGCAAAAAAAATTGTCTATGAACTGGTAAATCAGGCAGGCCAGGTAGTAATGCGCAAAGAAGCAGGCAGCGGCAGCCAGACAGAAACACTGCAGGTAAGCAGCCTGGTAAAAGGCTACTATGTGCTGAGAGCTACCTGCGAAGGGGAAACAGCACAGCAAAAGATTATCAAACAATAGAGACATACAACGGGGTAAAAGCCGGGTCGCAGGATCCGGCTTTTTAAAAATAATTTGGTTTATGTTATAAACAAGTTTATGTTTGCGTCTCAACTACCCGGATTTATGAGATCAATACGCCAAACCCTGCTCCTGGCAATCGCATTCTTTTTAGGCCTGCAACTGCAGGCGCAAGTCACTATTAAGGGCAGGGTGACGGATAATAAGCAAAAGCCCGTACCCAATGCCAGCATTACCCTGAAGGATACCTATGACGGCGCTACTACCGACTCAATGGGAAATTTTTCTTTTCGTACCCTGGAGAAAGGAGCGCATGTGCTGATTATTTCTGCCATCAACTTCAAGCCGTATGAGCAGCCGCTCACTATTACGGATGCCACACCGGCTGCACTGGTCATCCAGCTAAAGGAAGAAATAACAGAGCTGACCGCTGTGATGCTGACTGCCGGCACTTTTGAAGCAAGTGACCGCAAACGGGCAGCAACGGTGCTGGACCCGATTGATATTGTAACCACAGCCAGCGCCAATGGCGATATTACCGGCGCCCTGAAAACGCTGCCCGGTGCCCAGCAGGTAGGGGAGAGTGAGGGGCTTTTTGTACGCGGCGGATCGGCGGCAGAGGCAAAAACATTTATTGATGGCACACTGGTAAATAATTTCTTTTACAGCAGCCTTCCTAACATTGCCCAGTTCAGCCGCTTTTCCCCCTTTATTTTTAAAGGGACCGTTTTCAGCACGGGCGGCTACTCTGCCTTGTATGGCCAGGCACTTTCTTCTGCTCTTATCTTAGAATCCATTGATTTACCGGAGCAGACATCTGCCAATGTGGGCCTTTCTGTATTAAGCGCTAATGCCGGCTACCAGCATTTGGCTAAAAATAAAAAATCTTCCTGGGGCGCCAGCTATGGCTATACTGATTTAAGCCTTGCCTTCGCTGTTATCAAACAAAGGCAGGATTACTCCAGGTCACCCACCTATCATAATGCTGATGCTAACTTCCGGATTAAAACATCGGGTACAGGTATGCTGAAATATTATGGCTACTTCAGCGCTAATAAGCTCGGCTTCACCGTAGGCAGCATTGATTCGCTCGGGTATCTTGACCGCTTTGCCATTTCCAATACCAATCATTACCATAACATGGCTTGGCGGGAACAACTGGGCAACAGGTGGCGGATACAATTAGGCACTTCCTACAGCAATAACCATGATAAAATAAACAGCAGCCTGCAGGATAATGATAAGCAGGACGTGGAACTGGAAGGGCTGGAGTTTAAAAATTTTGCGCTGGATGCAAGAGGAACCTATTTTAATGCAAAGGCCGTGCTGGAAAAAAGGATGAAGGGCCTGAGCGCCCTGCGGTTTGGCAGTGAGTATAACTATAGTCATGATAAAACGCTGTATACAGCTTATGACGGGCAATCCTACCCGGGCTTATTGAAAGAAAACCTTACCTCGCTTTTTGCTGAAGGCGATGTATACCTGACCAATGCACTGGCGGCCAAGCTGGGAGTACGGTTTGAAAATTCTTCTTTATTAAACAAAACAAATATTGCGCCCCGTGCTTCGCTGGCGTATAAAGTGGGCAAGGGAGCCCAGGCTTCGCTGGCTTATGGTATCTTTTATCAAAATCCCGAACGCCGCAACCTGCCCGGGGTAAACCCGCTCACCTTTATGAAGGCAACCCATTATATTGCCCAGTACCAGCGGGTGGTAAGCCAGCAGACTTTCCGTGCAGAGATTTTTTATAAAAAATATGATAACCTGGTAAAAACAGGAATGACCGGCTTCCAGGAGCAGGCTATCAATAACAATGGATTTGGAGATGCAAAGGGAATTGAATTTTTCTGGCGGGATAAAAAAACGGTGAAGAACCTGGATTACTGGATTTCTTATTCCTACTTAGATACGGAGCGTGACTACCTGAATTTTCCCTATGCCATTACGCCCAACTTTGCCGCTGCGCATACCGCTTCCGTGGTGGCAAAGCGCTTTGTGCAAAAAATAAAGATGAACCTGAACGTGGCATACAACTACGCCAGCGGCCGCCCCTATTATCATATCGGGTATGACGGCAGTGAATACAAGTTTACCGACAGGGGCCGCATAGATGATTATCACAATGTCAGCTTTGCTATCAACTACCTTCCGTTTATAGGAAAGCAAAACCCGAAATCATTTGCCGTATATGTGCTGCAGGTAAGCAACCTGTTCAATATAAAGCAGACATACGGCTACCAGTATTCGTATAATGGCCTGCGCAAAGAAGCTATAGTGCCCACATCCCGTATGTTTGTGTTTTTCGGATGCTTTATCAGCTTTGGAATAGACCGGAGCGAAGAGGTAATCAACAATAGTTTTTAATTTCATTTACAATAAAAAAAACAAACAATGAAAAAAGTTTGCCTAATGCTGATGGCCGTACTGCTGACGGCCACCGCTTTTTCACAAAGTGAAAAATATATCAAAGCCATGGAGGGCCTGGTGCCCGGTGTGGATACTACCCGCTCACCGGCGCAGTTGCTTGAATTGTCCAACAGCTTTGAACGGATAGCCGATGCGGAAAAAAACCAGTGGCTTCCTTACTACTATGCGGCCGTTACACGCATTTCTTACGGGCTTTTCTCTGCCGATCTGAGTGATATCATGACTCCGAAAACGGATAAGATAGACCCCGTTGTAAGTAAAGCAAAAGAGCTGCTGGCAAAGGCAGAAGCCCTGAGCAAAGACAATTCAGAAATCTATGTAGCCAAAAAAATGATGTATGGCCTTTCCATGCTGGGCGATGTGATGAACCGCTATATGACAGACGGGGCAGAAGCTACCAAAGCGCTGCTGACAGCCAAACAACTAAACCCTGAAAACCCAAGAGTGTATATCCAGGAGGGGATAGACCTCTACAATACACCGGAGGAATATGGCGGCAGCAAAGCAGAAGGAAAGAAAAAGATGGAGCTGGCAAAGCAAAAATTTGAGACTTTCAAGCCCGAAAGCAGCATTCATCCGGCCTGGGGCATGCCTACGGTGCAATACTACCTTAATCAATAAGGATAGAAAGAATGAAAGAAAAAAACCTGACACAGGAAGAAAGCCTTGCCATCATTACTGAAATGATTGGCAAGGCTAAAACCACCTTTAACGAAAGCGGTGCCAGCGCCATACTCTGGGGAGCAGTAGTGGCAATATGCGGACTGGTGACCTTTGCGGAAGTGCATTGGGGTTTTTCAATAGGATTTGATATCTGGCTGTTGATTTTTGCCGCCATTATCCCGCAGATGTGGTTTATCATACGTGAGTCGCGGAGGCAGGTGGTAAAGACACATGCGCAGGCGGCCACCGATGTGGTATGGCTGGTATATGGTATCAGTATTGCGTGCATGGTGTCCTATGCTCTCATAGCGCCGGGCGTTTCTGCCGGTTTTTTGCAGGATGATGGCATGGAAATGATGTACCGGGTAACGGCGACTGGTGAGCTGAGGCACGCCAGGACATGGATCCCCAGCCTCACATCTGTATACCTGATCATTTATGCCTTTCCTACTATGGCCACCGGGCTTATCTGCCGCTTCAGGCCGATGATTTATGGCGCTTTGCTATGTTATGTTTTTTTCTTTGCGTCGCTCTATGTACCGTTTAAATACGATATGCTGCTGGCAGCCGGGGCAGGTATTTTCAACTGGCTGATACCAGGGATTATTTTACAAAAAAAATTCAGGAAAGCAGGAGCCGCTGATGTTTAAAGATCTGGATCCGATATTACATTCACAATTACGGCTGGCCATCGTATCGCTCCTGGTGAGTGTGAGGGAAGCGGAGTTTACTTTTCTGAAAGAAAAAACCAATGCAACGGCGGGAAACCTGAGCGTGCAGATAAATAAGCTGAAAGACGCAGGGTATATAGAAGTGACAAAGCAATTCAGGAATAATTACCCGCAAACGATCTGCCGCATTACACAGCAGGGTGTGAAAGCCTTTGACCAGTATGTAAAAGACCTGCAAAGCTATCTCGGTAAATAAAAAAAACAGCCCTTTGGAAAAAGGGCTGGCTCTCTTTTGGAAACTCTGAGTGAAAAATGAAGTAGGAAGAGGGAGATCCTTCCCTTAGTTATTTATTAAAAGCTGCGGGCAGCTTTTTGTTTTTAACAGATGAATTATTTACCGGCTTCGGGATGTGCAAGGACGGATGAGTAAGAATACCGGTTGTCTTTTGTTACCAGCTTCAGGCGGTAATAGGTTTTTGCCCCGGATGCTTTTTCAAAATAACGGTATTGGTCGCTTTCCTTATTATCCGTGCTGAAGATAACAGCGGCTGTAGTAAAGTCTTTGCCATTCCTGCTTTTTTCCAGCTCAAACAGGTACACTTCTTCGTTGGCCGTAACAGACCAGTCGAATAACAGCCTGCCATTTTGCTCCGTTATCTGAAAACCGGTAATAACAGTGGAATGGTGGTGGGTGGTGGTGGCGCTTGTAAAAGGGTTGTCTGATTGTGCAAAAAGCGGAGACTGGTAAAGTATAGCAGCCAGCGCTATCAAAGCAATTAAGTTTTTTGTCTTCATTTCCAGGGTTGTTGAATAAAAGGATTCAAAACTTCCCACAGAAATATTGGATACGCAGGGTCTGTTGTTACGGTCATTTTTTCAGCAAATACCCGGTGATCAGATTATGAGTATTTTTTCGCATCACTATGTGGTTTTCCGTAACAGTCAGCAAACCTAATAAGACCCTGCTTTATTTACAAGTCTTTTTGCTATTTTTTTTAAAAAAGCCCAAATCATTCATTTTCAATTGGTGTATCGGGTAACTTTGTAACAAATCTGCTACATGGCACCCGTTATAGAAGTGGAGCAGCTCACCAAGTCGTTCAGGGAAATAAAAGCCGTGGACGCACTGTCGTTTTCGGTAATGCCCGGTGAGGTGTATGGCTTTCTGGGCCAAAACGGCGCCGGCAAATCCACTACTATACGTATGCTGCTGACACTGGTAAAGCCTGATGCCGGTACTATCCGGATACTTGGCATGGATCTGCAGCGGCACAGGCGTGATATACTGCGCCAGACGGGAGCTATTATTGAGCGGCCGGATTTGTACAAGTACCTGACCGGGCTGGAGAACCTGCGCATTTTTGCCACACTCAGCGGGGTGAGGCCGGGTACAGGGCGGCTGATGGAGCAACTGGATGCCGTAGGCCTGGCAGACCGGGCGCACAGCAAAGTAAAAACCTACTCACAGGGTATGAAGCAGCGCCTCGGCATAGCCACGGCGCTGGTGCATGATCCGCAATTGGTAATACTGGATGAACCGGTAAACGGGCTCGATCCCCAGGGCATAGCCGATATCCGCCGCCTTATTTTGCAGTTGAGCAGGGAGCAGCAGAAAACAGTGCTGGTATCTTCCCATTTGCTGCATGAAATAGAGCTGATAGCAGACTCCATGCTGATCATGCACAAAGGCAAAAAGCTGGTGGAGGGAAAAGTAAGTGAATTGTTTGACCCGGCAGAGCAGGTGATAACACTCACAACGGCCTGCCCCGAAAAAGATATGGCTGTGCTGAAAGAATCATCTCTGGCACCGCTGGTGCAGGGCAAAAGGGGAGAGGCCATCCTGCTGCGTATGCACCGCAATGAAATGCCGGGCCTGCTGCGGGAACTGGGCAACCTGGATATATCCCTGCTTTCATTCAGCGCCAGCCATTCACTCGAAGATTATTTTTTATCCTTAACCTCAGCCATGCCGCATGTGGAAGCTACTGCAGATTGAGCTATTTAAAATATTCAAAAGACCGCGTACCTATATCGCTTTTGGTGCCATAGCGGCTATCATCATACTGATACAGGCAGCGCTCTGGTACGATGGAAAATCGTATGTGGACCTGCTGTTCAGCAACCTGAAAGAGTCTTTTGACCTGGGCGATGAGTTTAAGAGCAACCTGCTCAATGGTTATCTTATCTGCTTTGTTATTCTTAATACGCTGCTCATCCAGATGCCATTGCTGATTGCGCTGGTATCGGGTGATGCTATTGCCGGTGAGGCCAACATGGGTACGCTGCGCTTATCGCTGGTGAGGCCGGTAAGCCGTACGGAGTATATCCTTATTAAATTTCTCGCTTCTTTTATTTACACATTAGCGTTGCTGGTATGGATGGCCCTGCTGGCGCTTGCCGGCAGCATTCTTCTTTTTGGGGTGAATGATATGGTGGTGCTGCGCTCTGCCGGTATAGAGCAGATACCTGCAGCCGATGTGCTCTGGCGCTATGCGGCGGCATTTGGCTATGCCGCTATGGCGCTGACAACCGTATCGGCGCTGGCTTTTTTGCTCAGCGTATTTGCAGAAAATGCAATTGGCCCTATCATCGCTACTATGAGCGTGGTAGTGGTGTTTACTATTTTATCAGAAATGAATATACCGGTGTATGATAATACCGTGAAGCCCTACCTGTTCACTACGCACATGGTGGCGTGGAAAGGTTTTTTTTATATCCAGGCAAATGATGATGGCACCGTGATAAAAGGCAGTATAGAAAACCTGCCGGCCATACTCCGCAGCCTGTTTATACTGGTGGTGTATACCATTGTTTTTCTTGGGGCGGCTACCGTTGTTTTTAAGAAAAAAGATGTGCTGAGCTAAAAATAAATAACGTGCTATGATGAAGTTGCTTTTAATGTTGTTATCCGGCGGTATTTGTACAGCGGCCGGTGCACAGGGAGCGGAAGAAGTGGTAGCGCTGCTGAAAGCGAAAATTAATAAGGTAAATGACTACCAGGCTGCCGGCAAGTTGAAGACCAATGTGGCCTTTATCAAGGCGCCGGTGGCGGATGTAACCGTTTATTTTAAAAAGCCGGGGAAGCTGCGGGTGAAAAATGATAAAGGCATTTCATTTATTCCCAAAGGGGCTATAAATATCAGTATGGCCGGGCTCTTTAACAGCACAGGCAAATACCAGGTGCTGGATGCAGGGCATGAGCCGGGTACAGGATACCGCATTATCAAAATGCTGCCTGAAGATGAAAACAGTGATGTGGTGCTGTCAACCATGTATGTGGATGAAAAGCAAATGCTGGTGCGGAAGGCACGCACCACCACCAGGGAGAGCGGCACTTATGAGCTGGAGATGACCTACGGAAAATATGCGGAATACGGACTGGCCGATAATATTGTATTTATTTTTAATGTAAGTGATTATAAGCTTCCCAAGGGCGTGACTTTTGATTATGATGACGGTTCGGGAAAAAAAGAACGGAATATCAACCAGTTAAAAGATAAAAAAGGCAGGATAGAAATCAGCTATTCTTCATACGTTATCAATAAGGGCCTGAAGGACGAGGTTTTTGAATAAAAAATAATCACAATTTGAGGTTCGTCTTACTGTATTGCCCCGGCATCCGGCTCGTTAGCACTGTAAGTGCAGCTGCTGTACAGGTTACAGATTGCATTTTTTATTAATGTTTAACGTGTTGTGTTATTAATTTTAATACACTACCTGTCTTGTATGGTTAACAACTATTCCTGCGGGTTAAAGCTCACTTGCCTGAAATAAGGGATATTTAATAGCACAGCATGCTATAGTTTATTAAATCCACTTTGCGGTCCTTTGCGCCTTCTTTGTATTTTCTTTGCGGTAAATTAATAACTGCAGGGCACACAAAGTTGTCGCAAAAAAGCATAAAGAAACCAGCTTGATTGCAAATTTAGTTTGGTAGCACAATAAGTTAATGTTTATTGTGATAACGTAAATGAAGCGGGCAGTATGCTCAGCCTTCATTTATTTCTTCATCTTCCATGCGGGCAAATACTTCTGCATTAAGCTTCTTCAGCGGGTTGGCCCTGTTTTCATCGTATTCCTGGCGCTTGCGGATGATATCAATGCATTCAAACAAAGCGCTGAGAAAAGAAGCAGCATCCGCTTTGTCCTTACCGGCAATATCAAAAGCCACACCATGATCAGGTGAAGTGCGCACCACCGGCAGCCCTGCTGTATAGTTTACACCTTCTGCAGCAGCCAGCGATTTGAAAGGGATCAGGCCCTGGTCATGGTACATGGCCAGTACCGCATCAAAATGTACATACTGTCCCCGGGCAAAAAAAGCATCGGCGCTGTAAGGGCCCGCTGCCAGTATGTTCTGGTTTTTTGCTTCGCGTATGGCCGGCTTAATGATCGTTTCCTCTTCGCTGCCAATCAGCCCCTCATCACCTGCATGGGGGTTCAGGCCCAGCACGGCAATTTTCGGCTTATCAATGCCAAAGTCCCGCTGCAGGCTTTTCTGCAGCAGCGAGAGCTTGCCGGTTATCTTTTCTTTGGTAATATGCTTTGCTAACTCGCTTACCGGCACATGCTCCGTCACCAGCCCTACACGAAAATCGCCTGCATATAGTAACATCAGCACATCACCCGCTCCAAAAAAATTTTTCAGGAAAGGGGTATGCCCGGTATACCGGAAGGTGTCCGACTGGATATTTTTTTTATGCAAAGGGGCTGTTACCAGTCCCTGTACCTGCCGCTGCTGCAAAGCGGTGCAGGCAGCCATGAGCGATGTTACGGCATACTTTCCACCTGTATCCGTCAGTTGGCCGGGGATGATGTTTACTTCTTCTTCCCAGCAGTTGAAAATGTTTACCTGCTTTACCGCCAGCTTTTCAAAATCTTTTATGCTCTGGTAATTAAAATGGATATCAGGGATCGTCTTTTTATAGAAATTCATCACTTTATTGGAGCAAAAGATAACAGGGGTACACTGCTCCAGTATGCGGCTGTCAGAGAGGGCTTTTATAATTATTTCGGGACCAATGCCATTCAGGTCGCCGCAGGATATGCCGATGATGGGTTTATTGCCGGTATTCATATACACGCTTATTAAGCTATAAAAATACGGCAATCAGCGGGTGTGGAGAAAACTTATACAGTTGCAAATTATTACCGGGCGCTTTTCAGCACTTTCCGCGTTATGATTTCCCCTTTATTGTACAGCCGGAATATATAGCTGCCGGGGGGCAGGTTTTCGGTATCGTCTATGCGCAGGCTGGTAGTGCCGGTGTTGACAATAAAGTTTTTCTTACGTACAGCTTTACCGAATATATCAACCAGTTCCACTTCTATTTTGCTGTTTTCGGTAACTATGATATCAAACTCCAGTGACTGGTGGAACGGATTGATCAGGGAAGAAACGGTAAGCCGGGTAGCCTCATTGGTAAGCTGTATGCTGCGGGAATACTTCTTCTTATCACCATATACCATTACCACACGGTAGTATACTTTGCCGGAGATATTGTATGTGTCTTTAAAGCTGTATTCATTTACCGATCTGCCGGCCTGGCGGTGCCCGGCTACTGTTCCGGCTGTTACATAGCTGATGCCATCAGTGCTGCGTTCGATATAATAAGTGACGGGCAGATCTTCTTTTGAAGTGCTCCAGGATAGCTCCCCATTGCCGCCGGACAGCCTGCCATGAACAGACAGGAAAGAAGTGCCCAGCACGGTGCAATCCAGCACCGACAGGGTAATGATGCTGATGCCATCCGTTACCTGGCAGTCATCGCTGCTGAGGTTATCGGCAGTGGTGGCTACAATCACCCGGTACCGGTCGCCGCTGTCGCTCAGGTTGGTATGGGCAGCGGGTATAGTATAGCTGGTGATATACTCATACTCATTATTGCCATTGAGCACAGGAATGGCGGTGGAGATGGCGCCGATATCGGACCAGGTGGCGCCATTATCGGTGCTGCGCTGCCACTGGTAGTAGGAGTAGTTGTCAAAGTAAGATCGTATCGTGTCATAAATGATCAGCGAGTTGCCCTGGCAGATATTAGGTGCCAGCGATGGTGAGTATGCCATATTGGGCAGGCAGGTGGCAACCGATATATCATCAATGGCCCAGTCATTACCGCCTCCCCCCGGTGCATTATTGCGTATGTTGATGACCATCTCCGTCTGCGTGGGCCCTGTACGGTAAGTAAACCCTTTTTTTACCCACTGGCCTGTATAATGCAGGTCGCCGGTGCTGTAATAGTCCATCCCGTTTACATTAAATGTAAGCGTGGGGCGCACGCCGGATGAATCATTGGGCGCTGTAGGGATATACCCTGAGGTGGTGGCCCCTTTGCCGGTAGAGTCGCAGCCGCAGCGGGGACAAATATTTCTGAACCAGGCAGAATATTCGTAATACGTATTCGGGCAAAGGTTGCGTACCGTATCCAGAAATGCTGTATCGGTACGGTAAGCCGCATTGATCACCACCATGTAGCCACCGTTTTGCCCGTTGTTTACATCAGCAGGCGGATTGCCAATAAGCGGATCGGCTGCATTGGTATGGTCGCCAATGATATCCCATACGGTAAACACACGCCTGGCGCCATAGGGCTCATTGGGGTTTATTGAATAGTTAGCCGGGCCGGTGCCGGTGCTGGTATTATTGGACACGCCATAATAATAATCCTGTGGTGAGTTAGTTCCAAAAAGATTATACGTGTAATTGACAGGTACTTTATTAGAAGCCACCCGGTCTTTGACATTGCCATTGCCAAAAGTGCCGCCGTACTCCGACAGGATGGAGTTATCTCCAACTGTATTGGTGCAAATGCCGAAGTTTTGGTAAATGATAGCGTTTACCGCCGGGAAGTTGATAAATATATCTGATCCTGATACACTGGTGCGGTATGTGATCGTGCCATTTCCCAGAGGGATGATGGTGCCGTATGGCACGGCATCTACCGTTACCCGGTAAGAGGCTACCATGATGCAGGTGCTGCTGTAAAACGAGGGCCGGTGTGTATTGGCAATCGTTCCTCCTGCCGTTTGGGTGGCGCCATTGCCCATATTAATTGTTACTGCATTGCCGGCAATAGTACCTGGATCACCGTCGGCGGCATCCGTCCACTGGCGGAATATTTTTCCCTCATTGGTCAGTATCCGCAGCGTACCGGGTACATAA
>DAOLFO010000061.1:0-13198 GCA_035326305.1 Chitinophagaceae bacterium | reverse complement strand
AGCTCGATGCGGTCTGTTCCCGTTTCTGCAGCGCCGTTCACCATTCGTATATCAGGGTCAACAAAGATGGACACACGGATACCGGCTTTTTGAAACAGGCTGATCATTTCCCGCAGATAATCTTTATGTGCAATAGTATCCCATCCATGATCAGAAGTGAGCTGTCCGAGCGCATCCGGCACCAGCGTTACCTGGTGAGGCTTGGTTTCCAGCACCAGGTCTGTAAATTTCTGTTCCCGGCAATTGCCTTCTATATTGAATTCGGTGGTAATGATTTTCCTGATCTCCCGCACGTCGTCATACCGGATATGGCGTTCATCCGGGCGGGGATGTACTGTTATACCATCGGCGCCAAAGCGCTGTACGTCTATAGCTGTTTTTACCACATCGGGGTTATTGCCTCCGCGGGAGTTGCGGAGGGTAGCTATTTTATTAATGTTTACTGAAAGTTTGGTCATACAGCAAAGTTAATAAAACTGCGAAGTGCCTGTTCAGATAAACCCTCTGCAGTCGGCCGCACCGCAGCGGCAGGGGAGGGTGCCTTCATGATGGGTTTCTCCATAGTCGCAGGTCAGCTCTTCACCTTTCTTTACCGGGCGCAGGGTATAGAACTCTACTTTGGCAAAAGCCCGGCGCATATAGGTATTCGGGTTGCAGGAGTGATTGATATGGCGCAGCGCATTACTGTTTTTGCTTGCATCAAGCGCTATGTTGCCATGGTCAAACTCTACCATGAATAATACATTGTGCGGTTGCTTTTTTACCCGTTTTTGTGCTTCCTGGTAGGAGATGATTTCCCCGCCCATATTACCCAGTTTCCGGCGGGCAGGTATGGCTTTTATGGCAAAAGCGCCTTTGCCGGCTATACGGCTTTTTTTTATCAGCAGCGGGAAGCGGAGGGAAGTGTTCAAGCTAGTATTTTTTAAGAAAAATGTAAATATCGCAACGGGCTTAAAAATTTAAGGTCTTTGCTTTATTCTGCCATACTCACTTTTATGCTGGTGATCGTTTTGCCGGTAACGGGCATGCTGGTGTTCATAGCTTCTACCGTACCATGCGATTCGGTGGTGCTGTTTCTTTCTTTCACAATCCCACTGGCCTTATCAATGATCACCTGGCCTTTGCTGGTGCTGTTTATTTTGCTTACGGCCTGCTGCCCCATGATTTGGGAAGTGATATTATCCGTTGCCTCTGTCACAAAATCTACCACCAGCGTACTGTCCGTTATGGCGGCAAGTGTATACAGCGTGGCTGATTTTCCTGTGGCGGTCTGGTTGGTTTCGGTCCACTTGCTGCCCGCCTGCACGGCAGTGTCCGGGAATATTTTAAAGAAGCTGTTGCTGCCTTTGGCCGGCGGGCCGGCAAGATCAGTTATATCACGCAGCATGCTGAAGATAATGGCCGTACGGTCATCCTGTGGCAGTGCGGGGAAGGAAGCCGGGTTGACAAGGGTTATTTTTCCGCCGGCATCGGTGATCATATCATATTTTCTTTCCAGCAGCTCCCGGATGGCAGGGCCTGCAAAGCCATCCATATCCTTTTTATTATCAGAGTCAAAAGAACGTTTTGTACCCATACCGTCAAACTGGAAAAAGATACGCTGCATCTTATGGTGAAGCGTGGTGAAATCATCAGTGCTGTTAGTGATCTTATACGAGTGGGCGGCAACGGCGTTTACTTTAAAATCAATGCTTTGCCCCATAGCCTGCTGTACCATGCTGTTTTGCACATCTGCATTGATCTGGTATATTTTTCCCTGCTCAAAATGCGGTATGGAAGTGATTTGCTGTGCATTGAGGCAGGCGATAAAGCAAAATGTAAGAAAAAGGATAATTGCCTTTTTGTATAACAGGTTATTGATCATCTCCAAATTTGACGAATCTATCCCGAAAAAGGTGCGACTTTCTAAAAAAATATTCGTCTTTATCAGCCGGGCGGCTGGCGTGCCGTGTTAAAATACTTATTACATTTAATTGACCAAAAACCTTTAGTATGCCAATACGAATGACAGATGATCCCCAGGATCAGAACCAGAATGACTATAATGATGATCGCGGAGGAGGGGGAAAGCCTTCTTTTCCCGGCGGGGGTGGCGGCTTAGGGGCTTTGCTGCCCATGCTGCTTGGGTTATTTAAAGGCAAAGGGATTATTTTCCTGCTGCTCATTGCAGGCGGCGCTTATTTTTTTCTGAACAAGGGCGGCTGCAATATGTCAGAAGTGGCGCAGCAGCTTTTTTCACAAAGCGGCTACAGCTTCAATCCCAATGAATTTAACAAAGCGTCTGTTTATGAAGGACTGGAGGATGATAATAATAAAAACCCGCTTCCCGAGGCGGTATCATTGCTGCGGTATGCCCCGCAGCGCGGCGACCAGGGGCAGCAGGGCAGTTGTGTGGCATGGAGCAGCGCCTACGCAGCTCAAACGATCCTGACCTCAGCGGCTACCGGCGCAGATCCCAACCGGATCGTATTCAGCCCTTCTTACCTGTATAACCAGATACGGCTGGATGACTGCCAGGGCTCTTATATCCAGCGGGCCATGGAAGCCATGAGCCGCAATGGCGGGGTGCCCCTGAGCGAATATCCGTATACCGATCAGAACTGCACTAATATGCCTAATAGTGCTGATATACAGAAAGGGAAGCAAAATGTGATACATGGATTTACCCGGCTCACGCAGGGCGACAATATTAACCAGATCAGCGTAAGGGCCATCAAGGAGCACCTGGCAAAGGATGCCCCTGTGGTAATAGGTATGATGGTGGGCAACAGCTTTATGCAAAACATGATGGGCCGTGAGCTCTGGCAGCCGGAAGGTATGGATGCTTCGCAGGTAGGAATGGGCGGGCATGCTATGACTGTAATCGGGTACGATGATAGGAAATTTGGCGGCGCATTTGAAATTATGAACAGTTGGGGCTCCCAGTGGGGAAAGAACGGTGTGGGCTGGGTGCGTTACGGAGATTTTAAGACGTATGTAAGAGAAGCCTATGGCATTGATCCGCTGCCCAAATCATCTGCTGTGGCCAGTGTGCCATTAGAATGTACTATCGGGCTGGTGAATAATGCCGATAAAAAATATATAGCCCTGCGCTCTGCCGGCGGCAATACATTCCAGACCATTACTCCCATAAAAGTGGGCACCCGGTTTAAAATGGAAGTGAAGAATACCACGCCCTGCTACATTTATATTTTCGGACAGGAGGATGCAGATGGCAACAGCTTTGTGCTTTTCCCTTATTTAAAAGAAGGAGAAACCGTATCCAAACATTCACCTTATTGTGGTATTACCGGCTACCGCCTTTTTCCCAAAGCGCAGTCGCTGGAAGCTGACCAGGTAGGCACCCGTGACTTTATTGCCATTGTAGCCAGTACAGAAGAACTGGATTATAACCGGGTGAATGCGGCTATCAGCAGCAGTAAGCAGTCAGGTTATGCTGCAAAAGTAAATGAAGCATTGCAGAGCCTGCAGGTACGCTCAGCAAATATCAGCGCTACACCGGAAGGGACTATTAATCTCAAAGCGCCAACTAATAGTAATAAAGTAATTGCCACCATTGTGGCATTTGATAAACAACCGTAGTATGAAAAAATTATTATTCTCCGCTCTTATGATATGGTGCGGGCTGGCAGCTTACGGCCAGGATATGACTAAATTTAAGCTGTACAAACCTGCCGAAGATGCAGAAGCCGGTATTGCAAAAGCGATACAGGAGGCTAAAAGCAAAGGCAGGCATGTGTTTATACAGGTGGGCGGCAACTGGTGCATCTGGTGCGCCCGCTTCAATGATTTTGTGACAACGGACAACAGCATTGATTCACTGGTGCAGGCTAACTATGTAGTGTACCATCTCAACTACAGCCCTGAAAACAAAAATGAAAAAATACTGGCCCGGTATGGCTACCCGCAGCGCTTCGGATTTCCGGTCTTTATTGTTCTGGATGAAAACGGCAATCGGCTGCATACACAAAACTCTGCCTACCTGGAAAAAGATAAATCGTATGACCGTAATAAAGTCATCGGCTTCTTTAATGACTGGACACCTGCTGCAGTAAAGCCGGAAACATATAAAGAAGACGAATGACCGGCGCATCATCCCGTTTTCTGAAGCTGGTGCGCAGCCCGCTGAAGTTCCGCCTTTTCCTGCTGGCAAAGTTGCCGAGTGCTTTTTTTGCAGGAGTACGTGTAAGGGAACTGACCGAAGAAAGCTGCCGGGTATCGGTGCCGTACAAATGGTTTTCACAAAACCCTTTTCGTTCCACCTATTTTGCCTGCCTGGCTATGGCCGGGGAAATGAGCACCGGTATATTGGGGATGGCGTATATTCACCAGCGAAAGCCGCCTGTTTCCATGCTGGTGACAGGGCTTACCGCTACTTATCATAAAAAGGCAACAGGGCGCACTTATTTTACCTGCCACGATGGGCCTCTTTTTCAAAAAACGGTGGAGGATGCTGTTCAAACAGGAGAGCCCCGTACTGTAACAGCCACATCAACCGGGCTGAACGAGGCAGGCGAGCTGATCGCTGTGTTTGAAATAACATGGTCATTTAAAAGTAAACAGCCGGGCAACCCGGTATAATTTTATTATTCCCGGCGAAACCTGTTCGCTGGTAAAAAAGAAATAGAAATGAAGATTGCTTTTCATGGGGCAGCCCAAACTGTTACCGGCTCCAAGCACCTGCTCACACTTAAAAACGGGAAAAAAATATTGCTGGACTGCGGCCTGTACCAGGGGCTGGGAAAAGACACCGATATGCTCAACCGCGATTTTGGATTTGACCCGGCAGAAGTGGATGTAATGATCCTGTCGCATGCGCATATTGATCATTCCGGCCTTATACCCAAGCTGGTGAAAGACGGTTTCCGGGGAAAAATATTCTGTACCCCGGCTACCTATACGCTTACCAACATACTGCTTGAAGACTCCGCCGAAATACAGGAAGACGAAGCGAAGTACGCTAATAAAAAAGGAGCATTGCGCGGGTTGCCTTACCAGCAGCCATTGTATACTGTTGATGATGCGCACCGCAGCATGGACCGTTTTGCTATGGTGGAATATGACAACTGGTTTTATGCGCTGGAAAATGTGCAGGCAATGTTTACTGATGCCGGGCATATTATCGGCAGTGCCTGCGTGCACCTGCGCATTACTGAAAACGGGAAAGAAACCACTATTACCTTCAGCGGTGATGTGGGCCGCTACCGCGATGTAATCTTAAAATCACCGGCGCCGTTTCCGCAGGCGGATTATATTATCATGGAATCTACCTATGGCAATAGTGTGCACGATCCTGCCGACAGCACTCCCGATCTGCTGCTGAAATGGATTAAGCATACCTGCCTGGAGAAAAAGGGTAAGCTGATACTGCCTGCCTTCAGTGTGGGGCGTACCCAGGAAATACTTTTTGCGCTCAATCAACTGGAACTGGAAAACCAGTTGCCTGACCTTGATTATTATGTAGACAGCCCGCTGAGCATCGAAGCCACGGAAGTGGTGAAAAGCTATCCGCAGTATTTTAATAAAAAAATACAAAAGCTGCTGGTGACAGACGGCGATCCTTTTGGATTTAAAGGGTTGAAATATGTAAAAACAGTGGAGCAATCGAAAATGCTCAACTATCAGAATACGCCGATGGTGATCATATCAGCCAGCGGTATGGCTGATGCCGGAAGGGTAAAGCACCATATCAGCAACAATATTGAGAACAGCCGCAATTCGATAGTGCTTACCGGTTATTGCGAGCCCCATTCCCTGGGCGGACGCCTTATGGCCGGTGCGCAGGAGGTGGGCATATTTGGTGTGGACCACCAGGTGCATGCAGAGGTAGGCTCTATCCGCAGCATGAGCGCTCATGGCGACTATGAAGACTTATCACAATGGCTGTCCGGACAGGATCCGAAGCAGGTAAAGCAACTGTTCCTGGTACATGGGGAGCCGGAAGTGCAGCAGGACTTTAAGCGCAGGCTGATACGCAAGGGTTTTGCAGACGTGGTGGTGCCGGAGCGCCACTATGAAGTCGGACTGGCCTGATTCTCAGCAGCATGAACCTGCCATAGTTTTCACATCTTCTTAATAAACAGGGGAACGGTTTTTCCGTTTATATACTGGTTGGATCAGATTTCAATCATGTATATAAACGGATTTTTTATGAAGAAGCACTGGAAGCTGTGGAGCGGATATTTGGCGGTCATCTTCTTGCTTGCAAGTTGTGCTCCGGCAGCTCATATCGAAAAAGATGACAACACGGATTTTAGCAAATACAAAACCTTTGCGTGGATAGATCGCGGAGGAGAAAAGAAAAAAACAAAAAACAACCCGGTAAGCCTGGCTGAGCAAAAGGTAAAAGCAGCGGTAACGAAAGAGCTGGAAAAAACAGCCGGGTGGAAGGAAACAAAAAGAAACCCGGATGTATTGCTGAGCTATGATGTGCTGGTGGAAAGAAATACCCGTCAGCAGTCAGATCCGGTATACTCCCGCAGCTTTGTGAGGACTTTTTATAATCCTTATTCCCGCCGGTTTTTCAACGTGTATTATCCATCCCGCTTTATGGGGTACGACAGCTATAATGTGCCGGTGCGGGAAGGTACCATCACCATCAGTATGATAGATGCCAATACGGATAAAACGGTATGGCAGGGATGGACGACCAGTGAACTGGACGGGCGAAATATTTCAACAAAAGAAATTCAATCCGGCGTAAAAGCCATTTTTCGAAAATTCGATATAGCGAAAAACTGATTTAACAGGGACGGTTTATTTGGATTAGCGCCCCGGCATTTCTGCCGGGGTGTTTTATGTAAAAAACAGCCATTCTCCTTTGCCGTTGAAACCAAATTATTTTAGTGCGGAGCGGGATTTGCTAATTTGCCGCACTGAAGCTTATGAAGCACTATTTCTCCATCGCCTGCCTGCTTATGTTTACCGCTGCTGCCATAGCGCAGCCATCAACCCCGGCAAATATTACAGTACGCATAACAGATGAGGGCAGGAACCCGGTACCGTTGGCTACCCTGCATTTGCTCACCGGCGATAGCGTATTGATAAGTGCGCAAAGCACGGACAGTACTGGAAAGGCGGGCTTCGCAAAAATTTCCCCCGGCAATTACCTGCTGAAAGTTACCCACCTTGCATTCCGGGATCTGCTGCTTCCGGTACAGCTTACAGCAGAGATGGGCTTACCCTATGAGCTGGTGCTTGTTTCCCGCCAGGGCTTAATGGATAATGTAACGGTGACGGCTAAAACGCCACTGATACAGCATTTTCCTGATAAAACCGTGATAAATGCAGACGCAGCAATTACCAATGCAGGGTCTACCGTACTGGAGCTGCTGGAGCGGTCGCCGGGAGTGATGGTGGACCGCAATGGAACTGTCAGCCTGAAAGGCAGGCCGGGAGCGCAGGTGATGATAGATGGCAAACTGACACAGCTTTCGGGACAGGATCTTATCAGCCTGTTGTCAGGAATGAGTTCATCACAGGTAGCCACACTGGAGTTGATAGACAATCCGTCTGCTAAATATGATGCGGCCGGCAATGCCGGCATTATTAACATCCGCACGAAAAAAAATAAGCAGCGGGGCTTTAACGGTACCATCAGTACAGCATACGGACAGGGCTACCGGCCAAAATCAAACAGCAGCGCTGTTATTAATTACCGGAATGGAAAAATAAATTTCTTCACCACCTATAGCCTGAATGCAAGCCGGCAACTGATGGATATGTATGCTTTCCGAACATATTTTGATGAGAACGATCATATTGTTTCCACGCTGGAGCAGCCTTATGAAACCCGCAGCAGCAATACCACGCACAACCTGCGTACAGGGATTGATTATTATGTAAATGAAAAAACAACACTGGGAGTGGCCCTGCAGGGCACCCGCCTTCGCCGCAGGAGCACCGGGGCCAGCCGGGCTTTGTGGGCCGACCCCAATGGTATAACCGACTCAGCAATTTATACCAGCAGCAGCAGCCGCACCCGCCTCATGCAGGGAGGCATTAATGTCAATGCAAAACATGTGATCAACAGCAACCGGGAGCTGACAGCCGATGCTGACTGGATACAATATGATATACGCACTTCCCAGTATTTTGAGAACAGGGCTGCCATGCCCGGCAGCACACGGGAAGCTTCTCAGGGGAATATTCCGTCTGCCATACGCATCTTTTCAGCTAAGGCAGATTATTCGCACCGCTTTCCATCCCTGCTATGGGAGGCAGGACTAAAATCCGGAAGAGTGAATACAGATAACCCGGCCAGCTATTCCAGGATGTATAATAACCAGTGGCAGGAAGATCTCACACGCAGCAACCATTTTGTGTATACGGAAAATATTCATGCTGCTTATACAAGCATTGATAAATCAGCCGGGCGGTGGCAGTTGCAGGCAGGGCTGCGCTATGAATACACGGGCTATAAAGCTACACAGCTTGGCAACAGCGTTGTGAGGGATTCATCGTTTACCCGCAATTATCACAGCCTGTTCCCTTCTTCCTTTATTACTTACCGGGCAGACTCTGCTAACAGCTTTACCATAAAAGCGGGGAGGCGGATTACAAGGCCGGCATTTCAAAAGCTCAATCCCTTTTTATTTATTATCAATAAATATACTTACCAGCAGGGCAACCCTTTTTTGCAGCCGCAGTTCAACTGGAATATGGAACTGACTCATCAGTATAAGGATATGCTGACAACGGGGCTGAGCTATAATTTTACCAACGATTATTTTTCACAGGTCTTTTTGCTGGATACAGCTTCGGGCATTATCATTTATACAGAAGGTAATATTGGTAAAATGCGCAGCATGGGCCTTTCAGCAAGCCTGCAGCTAAGCCCGGCACCCTGGTGGTCTTTATCTGCTGATGCGGTATTGCTGCACAAAAAAATAGAAGGGATGCTCTGGCGGGCTTATGAAGCGGATATCACCCAGCTCAATATCAGCATGAATAACCAGTTCCGCTTCGGGAAAGGATGGGCAGCCGAACTGAGCGGTTATTACATTACCCGTCATCAGAATGATTTGCAGGAAATCCTTGACCCTACAGGCCAGTTGGGTATTGGTGTTTCAAAGCAGGTGATGAAAAATAAAGGAACGTTACGCCTTAATTTCCGGGATATCTTTTATACACAGGCCATGCAGGGGCTTACTTATTTTCAGCAAACCACGGAGTATTTCAGGTTGCAGACGGATTCCCGTGTAGTCAATATTGCATTCACCTATCGTTTTGGAAAAGCATATAAGACCACCCGAAAATCCGGTGGCGCCGCTGCAGAAGAAATAAACAGGGTGGGAACGGTGAATTAAAATAAAAATCAAAAGGCAAAACCATTGCAGGCGGCAACAGCAAACATGTCCCTCCATATCACTTTTTTTGAATTACGGGATTTTTTACTTCTTATTTTACCTTTTACCTTTCTTCAATTTCATCCCGGTAGTTTAAGCCCGATGACTTAAATTAGCCCACTCAATCACATACTTTCTTTCAAACTAAAACTTAGAGCATGAGACATCTCACAAAGGCTTTGATTATTCCTCTTGTACTTACGGGGTTTATCAGCATGGCGCAGCCCCGTGGCGGGTTTACGCCACAGGCGGTAAAAGATCCGCTGGTAGATGCTATTGTAAAAGAGGCGACAGAAAATTCTCAATTAGAAAACCTGGCCCACCAACTGCTTGACAACATCGGCCCGCGGCTGGTGGGTACGCCGGAAATGCAGAAAGCAGGCGACTGGGCTATTGCTACCTATAAAGAGTGGGGCATACCTGCCCGCAGCGAAAAATGGGGAGAGTGGCGCGGCTGGCAAAGAGGGCCTGCCCATATTGATATGGTACACCCGCGTGTGCGTACACTGGAAGGTATGCAACTGGCATGGAGCCCCGGTACGGGAGGCAAAGCGGTAACCGGCGAAGTGGTAACGCTGCCGGATGTGGCCGACTCAGCCGCTTTCAAAGCCTGGCTGCCATCCGTAAAAGGCAAATTTGTTATGATCTCTGTAAACCAGCCAACCGGCAGACCGGATTATAACTGGGATGAATTTGGTACTAAAGAGTCCATTGAGAAAATGAAAAAAGAAAGAGATCAGTTGACGGATGCCTGGAACCGCCGTGTGAGCAGAACCGGCTACAATGCAAGAACGCTGCCGGTGGCATTGGAAAATGCCGGCGCTGCGGGTGTGCTGATGTGCTACTGGTCCAGGGGGTTTGGTGCTAATAAAATATTTGGCGCTAATACGAAGAAAGTGCCCACGCTTGATCTTTCGCTGGAAGATTATGGTATGTTATTTCGTCTTGCAGAGTCGGGATCTAAACCGAAAATAACGGTAAAGGTGGATTCCAAAGAATTGCCTCCTGCCCCCGCCTTTAATATTATTGGTGAAATAAAGGGCAGCGAAAAGCCGGGAGAGTATGTGATTCTTTCTGCTCACTTTGATTCGTGGGATGGGGCCACAGGTGCTACTGATAACGGCACTGGCACACTCGTGATGATGGAAGCGATGCGCATCCTGAAAAAAATACTCCCCAATCCTAAGCGCACTATCCTGGTAGGGCACTGGGGCAGCGAAGAGCAGGGCCTCAATGGCTCCCGCGCTTTTGTAGAAGACAATCCCGGGATAGTGGAGAATATGCAGGCCTTATTTAACCAGGATAATGGTACCGGCCGTGTGGTGAATATTTCCGGCCAGGGCTTCCTGCATGCGTATGACTACCTGGGCCGCTGGCTGTCGCATGTACCCGGTGATGTGAGAAAGCATATTGAAACAAACTTCCCCGGCTCACCCGGTGGTGGTGGTTCGGATTATGCTTCCTTTGTAGCAGCAGGGGCGCCGGCATTTTCGCTCAGCTCCAATAGCTGGTCTTATGGCAGCTATACCTGGCATACTAACCGGGATACTTATGATAAGGTTGTTTTTGATGATGTGCGCAACAATGTAATCCTGACGGCAGTGCTGGCCTATATGGCGAGTGAGGATCCGAAGAAAACATCGAGGGAAAGGATTGTATTGCCGGTGAACCCGCGTACCGGTCAGCCCGGAAGCTGGCCAGCACAGACAAAACCAACCCGCAGGGGCGGACTGGATTAAGCTATAGCATATTGCTTTTTATGAAATAGCCTGTTTTCATTGCAAGACAGGCTATTTTATTTATAAATATTGCTGTACAGTAATTGCTTGCTCCACAACCTTATTTCGCTGTTTGAAGCGCAGCGTATAAACAATGCGGGAAACCGGCCGGGCATCTTCATCTCTCCCGGAGTTGCTTTTAACATAGCTAACGAAAAAAGAAGATAAAGTCAGCGCATAGCCAGCAGTAATACTGCTCATTCTTTTCTCTTTCCGGCCAACCGGATCATGGCATTCATGGCATCGTTGTATAAAGTTGAAATACGCTTTCTATCGGTCCACCATCAGTGCCTGCCGGCCTTCTGTGCGCTTGTCGGCACCGGCATCAAACCCTGTAATCTTTCCTTTTTTATTTCGCAGGATGCGGATACCATGCGCATTGCCAATGCTGCCCCTTTGCATGCGGTGCCCCATTTTTTTTAACTGCTCAAATACTTCCTGGCTTAAGTGATGATCGGCCCTTATAATATCGGGCTCCGCAAAAGCGATTTTGGGGGCGTCAATCGCCTGCTGCATAGTCATGCTGAAATCAATAAGGTTAAAAATAATCTGTGGCACATTTTGGGTGATGGTGTGCCCGCCGGGTGTGCCCAGCGCCGCCCATGTTTTATTATTTTTCATAATGATAACGGGGCAGTCACCCGATAGTTTATGCCTGCCCGGGAAGGCGTCCATTGGATTTCCTTTTGGCTCAAAAGTGGAATAGGCCATGCTGTTGTTCATCCAGATGCCCGTGCCTTCCACCATGATGCGGCTGCCAAAGGAGTTGCCCAGCGTTTGCGTAGCGCTTACCACATTACCCCATTTATCCGCTACCACAAAGTGTGTGGTATTCCTGCTTTCGGGAGAAAAAGGCAATGTAAACAGCGAAGCCGTATCCCGGCTGATAGCAGCAGCGGCAGCAGACAATGCCGCATCATACAGCAGGCTGTCTATCGGCGCTTTTTTTATGTCCGGGTCAAAAGAAAAAGCAAGGCGTGCCCTGTACGATAGCTTGGCCATTTCAGCAAAGAGGTGCAGGTAGGGTGTGGTGTTATGTCCCGGCTTTTCTGCTGAAAATTTCTGCATCAGCCCTATGGGTACGTATGCGGCAAAAGAATTGGCCGGCAGCGAAGCGGTGTATATGTCGAATCCTTTATAGGTCATGTGCAAAGGCGCTCCCCATTCGGCTGTATTTTTTTGCAGGTCTTCTTTTGTTAAAAAGCTGCCGCTTGCTTTCATCTGTGCTGCAATGCGGTCTGCCAGTATACCGTGATAAAAAACAGTTGCCCCTTCGCGGGCAATAAGCCGGAATGTCTGTGCCAGGTCGGTTTGTACCAGTTGGTCGCCTTTTTGCAAGGGGACATTATTGCTGCCATAAATATTTTTTGCAGCAGGGGAAAAATCAGGATAAGCATCGGCCACCAGTTTTGCAATGCTTTCCGTCAGCAGGTATCCGTTCTCTGCGTGGTGTATGGCACTGTCAAAGAGTTTGTCCCATTTCAGGGCGCCATAGGTTTCGTGCAGTGCTGCCCAAGCATTCAGGTTGCCCGGCGTGGAAATGGATTTTGGCCCTGTCCTGTTTTCCCGGTAACCCGGTGTGGGCGGGCGCATCAGGTCGGTATTTGTTTGCAGCGGGAAGCGGCCGCTGCAGTTGAGAAAACGTATTTTTTTTGTTGCCGCATCATAAATGAGCACGGTGCCATACCCCCCTATGCCCGACATCATAGGCTCTGTTACATTAAGCGTGGCTGCTACAGCTATGGCCGCATCAAAAGCATTGCCGCCCTGCTGCAGGATGGCCATGCCGGCACGGGTGGCCAGCGGATGGGCGGATGAAATGCTGCCGTGCTTACCCGTGCTGGTATTTTGTGCAGGAGAAAATATAGGAATAACAGTAATGATGAGCAGCCAGGCTGCTGTATAAAATGGCAAGCGATTGTTTCTCATAAAAAAAATTACAGTTAGCCATTGATGAACGTACCTGCTAATGTAGGCAATATTACCAAAGCCAGGCGGGCAGGTTTTTCATTAACCGTCGTTTGGCCGGCCTCAGCGGATTCCCCTATCTTTGCCGCCTTAAAAATTGCATTT
>DAOLFO010000400.1:0-2648 GCA_035326305.1 Chitinophagaceae bacterium | reverse complement strand
GTTTGCGCTTGACTACTGGAACCTTGTCCTGTTTTTTGTATTGATGGTGATGGCCATGATGTGGCTGTACAACCGGGTTGCCGTCAAAAAGCCGGAGCCGTTTCGCCCCTGGCTGTTTTACCCTGCGGGCTTAGCGCTCATGGCCGGTATTATTGCACTGATGGTGGGGGGCATACGCGGCGATTTTCGCCATAGCACACGCCCCATTACCATGAGCAATGCCGGGCAGTATGTAAAATCATCGGGCGATATCCCGCTGGTGCTGAACACGCCATTCTGCATGATACGTACTGCAGGCAGAAGTTTTTATAAGAAGGAAAACTTTTTTCAGCCGGATGAAGCGGAGAGAATATACACTCCCGTGCAGCAGTTGAATAGCGAACAGCCTTTTCGTTATGATAACGTGGTGGTCATTATACTGGAGAGCTTTGGCCGGGAAGGGATTGGTTTTTTCAACAGTCAGTTAGATAATGGTAAGTACAAAGGGTATACACCTTTTCTTGACTCACTATGCAGTGTTAGCTTTGTTTCTTCCCGCTCCTTTGCCAATGGCCGTAAATCAATTGACGCCCTGCCTGCTGTGCTGGCGGGTGTGCCTGCCGGTGAAGTGCCTTTTGTGCTTACACCCTATGCTTCCAATAAAATGAAAAGCCTGCCGGCTATCCTGAAAGAGAAAGGCTATGCCACTTCTTTTTTTCATGGTGCGCCCAATGGCTCTATGGGCTTTAAGGCATTTGTGAACCTGATGGGAGTGTCAGACTACTATGGCAAAGATGAATTTAAGAATGATGCTGAGTTTGACGGGTTGTGGGGAATATGGGATGAGCCTTTCTTCCAGTTTTTTGCCCATACGCTGGATACGGTACGGCAGCCTTTTTTCTCCACCATTTTTTCTGTGTCTTCGCATCATCCTTTTAAAGTGCCGTCGAAGTATAAAAATAAATTTCCGAAGGGCACGCTACCAATACACCAGTGTATGGGATATACAGATATGGCATTACGCCGTTTTTTTGAAACGGCTGCCAAAGCAGACTGGTACCGGAAGACTTTATTTGTCATCACGGCCGATCATGCCACACTCTCCTCTTTCCCGGAGTATCAAACTACTTTAGGCAATGTTTCGGTGCCGGTTATTTTCTATCACCCCGGCGACACAACGCTGCAGGGGATGACCAGCCGGCTGCTGCAGCAAACAGATATTATGCCCAGCGTACTGGGCTACTTAGGATACAGCGGCCCTGTTTTTTCTTTTGGTAAAAATATTTTTGACAGCACTTCTTCCAATTTTGCTGTGAACTATATGAATGGCTATCACCTGGCTATGGGTGATTACCTGCTGGATGTAAACGACAGGAAAGAAGTGGCCGGGCTGTATAATTACCAGTCAGATCCTTTTCTGAAGCAGGATAGCAGCAGCCTGCTGCCGGCCGTGCGGGACAGCCTGTCGCTGAGGCTCCGTGCTTTTATACAGCAATACCACAACCGGCTCATAGAAGACCGGATGCTTCCGTAGCAATTGCGGCTTAAACAGCAAGAGAGGGCAGGGCCCCCTCTTGCTGGTAAAACATAACTTATATGGTACTGATCAGATGATGCCTGCCAGTTGCAGGCTTTTCTTTTTCAGTTTGCGGATTTCCACGTCTTCTATTACCGGGTCATGGGTAAGGATGAGTGAGGTGTTGTTTTCTTTCCACCAACTGTTCTTTTTCAGCTCACCAAAGGAGATGACACCCACTAAGTATTTTCTTTCTTCGCCTGCATGCCATTCTTCTATCCATTCAAAATTGTCCCGTGGTATATACTGCCAGTCTTCAAAGCTGACATATACCCGGAGAAAAATATCATCGCTCAACTGGTGCGGCCGGTGGTGATAGAGTTTCTTGTATTCATACTTATACTGGTAGCGCAGTGCGGAAATATCGCTGAGCACTGCCGATGCTGTGGGAAAGCTGCCGGCACCTTTGCCATAAAAGAATTGCTTGTCAGCAAACCCGCTTTCGATTACAACACCATTATATTCATTTTTCACAAATGAAAGCGGATCCTCTGCCTGTACAAACTGCGGTAATACAAAAGCTCCCACTTTCCCGTTTTGCAGCTTCTTGGCCTGTGCCACCAGTTTGATCTGCTGATTTTTTTCTTTTGCTACTGTAGCATCGGCGCCGTGAATATTCTGTATGCCGTTAAACACAATGTTTTCCGGTTTTTCTGTAATGCCGTAAGCATGCGTGAGCAGGAAGGTCCATTTGTTCAGGGCATCATAACCTTCCACGTCCAGCTTGGGATTGCTTTCGGCAAAGCCAAGCTGCTGGGCTAGCACCAGGGCTTGCTTGAAATCCAGTCCTTCTTCAAACATTTTAGTCAGAATAAAATTAGTGGAGCCGTTCACAATAGCCTTGATAGAGTGGAGCAGGTCATTGTCATAATACTCTTCCAGGTTGCGGATAACGGGTATGGAGGCGCAGGCCGCCGATTCATATAAGAACGACTGGCCGGTTTCTTCCTGGAGCTGCAGCAGTGCCTGCAGGTTTTCCGCTATCATTTTCTTGCTGGCGCTTACCACATCTTTTCCCTGCTTCAGCGCAGCGGACACAATATCAAAGGCAGCATTGGCATCATCAATTACTTCTACAATGACATTGATCTCC
>DAOLFO010000060.1:0-13336 GCA_035326305.1 Chitinophagaceae bacterium | reverse complement strand
CGTACATCTCTACACCAGGTATCCAAACAGCGTATCGTTTTTATTCAATTCCGTATAGCGGATATGGGAAGCGTCCAATTTTTTAATAAGAGCTTCATAATCGGATTTGGACTGCAGTTCGATGCCAACAAGGGCAGGGCCATTTTCCTTATTTGTTTTTTGCATGTATTCAAAGCGGGTGATGTCATCCGTTGGCCCCAGTATGTTAGTAACAAACTCACGCAGGGCGCCCGGCCGCTGCGCAAAACTGATGAGAAAGTAATGCTTGAGCTTTTCATATTGCAGGCTGCGTTCTTTTATTTCCTGCATGCGGTCAATATCATTGTTGCTGCCGCTGACGATGCAGACTACTGTTTTGCCTTTTATATCATCAGCAAAATAATCAAGTGCGGCTATTGAAAGCGCCCCGGCCGGCTCCACCACTATCGCATCTTCGTTGTACAGCTTCAGTATAGTGGTGCACACTTTTCCTTCCGGCACCAGCTTCATTTCATCCAGCACTTCTTTGCAAATGGAAAACGTAAGATCGCCGATACGCTTTACGGCAGCCCCATCCACAAAGCGTTCTATGCTGTCCAGCGTTACGGGCTTTCCTGCCTGCAGCGCTGCTGTCATCGAAGGCGCTCCCTCCGGCTCCAGCCCGATGATGCGGGTATGCGGGGAAAATGTTTTGAAATAAGTGCCGGTGCCGGCGGCCAGTCCGCCACCGCCTACAGGCACAAAAAGATAATCAACGCCGATGCCCGTTTGGGAAAGGTCTTCATAAATTTCTTTGGCTACTGTGCCCTGTCCTTCAATGATACGCATATCATCAAAAGGAGGGATGAATGTCATGCCATTGGCCTCTGTGTATTCGCGGGCAGCTTTGGCACAATCATCGAAGGTGTCTCCCACCAGCCGGATCTCAATATTGCTTTCGCCAAACATTTTGGTCTGGTTGATCTTTTGCCGGGGGGTAATCACCGGCATAAAGATCACGCCTTTTACATTCAGCCTTTTGCAGCTAAAGGCAAAGCCCTGTGCATGGTTACCGGCGCTGGCACATACCACTCCGTTGGTCAGCGCATGGGCTGGCAGGCTGCTCATCATATTGTAAGCACCGCGCAGCTTGTAAGAGCGCACCACCTGCAAGTCTTCCCGCTTCAGGTAAATATGACATTCATATTTCCTGGAGAGATTGTAGTTGTATTGCAGGGGCGTTTTCACTGCCACGCCTGTCAGCCTTTTAGCCGCTGCTTCAAAATCAAGGGAAGCAGTATGTGCCGCCGGTATATCCATATTTACAAACCTTAAACTTTAAACCTCTTAAACTTCTTCAACCTTCTCACCCTACCGACTCCGACTTCAGCGCCTGTTCCCGGAATACCTGTTTGGTAGAGGACTCATCTGCGGCAGCAGCTCCGGCTTTCTGGTTTTCCGGGCGCAGGCTGCGCACCGTTTTACCTGCCTGCCACATTTCACTTTCACGCAGCTCTTTCAGCTCCGCTTCCAGTTTTTCGCGGTAATCAGGCTGTGAGTTGGAATCAATAGAGCGTTGTGATTCTTTACCAGTAGCCACACTTTCATACAGCTCTTTAAACACAGGTGCAGTAGCATCACGGAATTTTTTCCACCAGTCCAGCGCACCACGCTGAGCAGTAGTGGAGCAGTTGGCATACATCCAGTCCATACCATTTTCCGCCACCAGCGGCATCAGCGATTGTGTCAGCTCTTCCACCGTTTCATTAAATGCTTCCGAAGGCGTATGTCCCTTATCACGCAGCACCTGGTACTGGGCCGCAAAGATGCCCTGTATAGCACCCATCAGCGTACCTCTTTCGCCGGTCAGGTCAGAGTATACTTCTTTCTTAAAATCTGTTTCGAACAGGTAGCCGCTGCCAACTGCAATGCCCAGAGCAACGACACGATCTTTTGCTTTGCCGGTAGCGTCCTGGTAAATAGCATAAGAACTGTTCAGCCCGCGGCCCTGCAAAAACATTCTTCTCAGCGAAGTGCCGGAACCTTTTGGCGCCACCAGGAACACATCTACATCTTTCGGAGGCACAATGCCGGTTTGCTCATTGAAGGTAATGCCGAAGCCATGTGAGAAATACAGGGCTTTGCCGGGTGTGAGGTGCTTTTGCACAGTGGGCCACAGGGCTATCTGAGCCGCATCGCTCAGCAGGTAGCAGATGATAGTGCCGCGCTGTAAAGCTTCTTCAATTTCAAACAATGTTTCGCCGGGTACAAAACCATCCCTTACCGCTTTGTCCCATGTTTTGGAATCCCTGCGCTGCCCTACGATCACATTGATGCCATTGTCTTTCTGGTTCAATGCCTGGCCCGGGCCCTGTACGCCATAGCCGATTACTGCCACTGTTTCATTTTTCAGGACTTCCTGTGCTTTGCTGAGCGGAAATTCTTCGCGGGTTACCACGTTTTCTTCCACACCGCCGAAGTTTAGTTTTGCCATTGTTGTTTGTTTTAGATTTTTAAGATTTTTATTTGGTTATCAACTGCAGCAAGGCTGCTCATCTGCTGTTGCGGCTTGTCCGCCTGCTGGCGGATCGCACATTTTATTTTTAGTAATGCTGTCCGGCAGGTTATTTACATCGTAAATACTTTTTCGTTTTCATTGAGAAATTCATTTTCCACCACTTCTTCTCCCGGCTCCCGGTATTCAAAATCTTTCAGCCGGCTATGGAAGCCTTTGCTGTTATTGATAATGGCTACCCGTGCGCTGCGCACAAATTCTATTAGCCCGTGCGGCTCCAGCTTTTTTACCAGCTTGTCTGTTTCCTCCCGGTGGCCCGTTGTTTCAAATACGGTATAGTCATTGCGGATAGCAATGGTACGGGCGCCAAACTCCCGCAGCAGCCGCTCTACCTTCACGCTGTTGATCACTTCGGCAGTATTTACTTTATACAGCGCCATTTCCTGCCATACCACTTCCTCATCGGTATTGTAGAAGGCACGCAGTATCTCTACCTGCTTTTCCAGCTGGCGCACCAGTTTTTTCACCACATCCTCTGTTTCGTGTATCACGATGGTGAAGCGGTGAATGCCATCCACTTCGGAGGGAGAAGTGTTCATCGTTTCAATATTAATCTTGCGCCGCGAAAAAATAATCGCAATGCGGTTGATCATCCCGATTTGGTTTTCGGTGTATACTGTTATCGTGTATTCCTGTTTTTGCATAATTATATTGCTCAGTATTTTTTTTCTTTAATGGCTACTATGCGCAGCCTTTTATAGTCTGCATACCAAACCCCGTCCCGGAAATGAGCAGGAGCCAGGTGGCCTTCCACATTTTTTAAGATTACAGCCCGGTCTTTTTCCTGTATGCCTTCAAAGTAAGCGGCGGCAAACATGGCCAGCCACTCTGCAATGCCGTGCTCCGTATCTTTCAATGGTGTGGGCCTGTCAAAATAAGCGGCATAGCTGACGGTAAAGCCTGTCTTCTCCAGCAGCGATGTGTATTCGCTCAGCGAAGGGAAATACCATTGCACAATAGCCGCCTGCTTTTTGTAACCATACAGCGCCAGCGTGGAGGTCAGCGCATGGATGATGCCGGCCACATTATCCTTTCCGCCCATCTCCAGCACCAGCCTGCCGCCCGGTTTCAGGTTGCGGTACAGGTTGGCTGCTGCTTTTTCTTTCTCCTTTATCCAGTGCAGCACTGCATTGCAAAAAATAGCATCATACTGGTGCAGCACCTGGTAGCTGGTAATGGATGCCTGCTGAAAATGCAAGTCAGGGTATGCTGTCCTTGCTTTGCTGATCATATCGGCCGAGCTGTCAATACCTGTTACCTCAGCGCCACTTTCTGCCATGCGGTGTGCAAGGTAGCCGGTGCCACAGCCTGCATCGAGGATGCGCTCACCCTGCTGAGGTTGCAACAGTGCAACAAGATCTTCTCCGTATTTGAATACAAAGTCATGCTGCATATCGTACAGCGATGAGTCCCATTTTACCGGTATGTGTTCAGTAGCATACATTATTACATTCTTTATGGCTGTATTATACTTCTTCTTTGCTCAATACAATTTCCGCCACACCACGGCCCTGCGGCACCATGGGGAATACATTGTTTTCTTTACCCACCATTACTTCCAGCAGGTAACTGCCATCATGTGCCAGCATATCCTGCAGGGCTTTTTTCAGATCCTTTCTTTCATTAACACTTTGCCCGGCGATGCCAAAGCCTTTGGCCACCTGTACAAAGTCGGGGCTGGTAATGTCTACAAACGAATATCTTTTTTCATGAAACAGTTGCTGCCACTGGCGTACCATGCCGAGGAAGCAATTGTTGAGTATAAGGATTTTGACATTTGGCTTAAACTGCATGATGGTGCCGAGCTCCTGCAGTGTCATCTGGAATCCGCCATCACCAATGATAGCCACCACTTCTCTGTCCGGTGCGCCAAACTTAGCCCCGATAGCAGCGGGCAGCGCAAAGCCCATCGTACCCAGGCCACCGCTGGTCACATTACTTTTTGACTGGTTGTATTTTGCATAGCGGCAGGCCACCATCTGGTGCTGGCCCACATCGGTTACGATAACGGCATCGCCATTGGTCAGCTCATTCAGTATTTTGATCACTTCCCCCATTGTCATAATATCGCCCGGCGGGTTCAGTTCATCGTTGATTACCTTATCGGTTTCTTTCTGCTGGTAGTCACGAAAGCGCTGCAGCCAGGCTGTATGCTCTTTCTTTTCCACCAGTGCGGTGAGCAGGGGCAGCGTTTCTTTACAATCTCCCCATACCGGTACGGCAGCTTTTACATTTTTATCAATTTCCGCAGGGTCTATATCAAGGTGTATTACTTTGGCCTGCTTGGCATATTTATCCAGCCTGCCGGTTACCCGGTCGTCAAAACGCATGCCGATAGCGATCAGCACATCACATTCATTGGTCAGCACATTGGGCCCGTAGTTGCCATGCATGCCGAGCATGCCCACACCCAGCGGGTGATCCGTAGGGATGGCGCTCATACCCATGATAGTCCATGCGCTGGGGATACCTGTTTTTTCGATAAAGGCCTTAAACTCTTTTTCCGCTTTGCCCAGTATCACTCCCTGCCCGAAAACGATAAACGGCTTTTCCGCTGCATTGATAAGCTTTGCTGCTGCTTCAATATATTCTTTGCGCACTATCGGCCTGGGCCGGTAGCTGCGGATATGATGGCAGGGTGTGTAACCACTGTATTCAAAAAGCTGCAACTGGGCGTTTTTGGTAATGTCAATTACCACCGGGCCGGGGCGGCCGCTCCGGGCGATATAAAAAGCTTTGGCCAGCGCTGCGGGTATTTCATTCGCATCCGTTACCTGGTAGTTCCATTTGGTGACGGGTGTGGTGATGTTGATGACATCCGTTTCCTGGAAGGCATCGGTGCCCAGCAGGTGGGCAAATACCTGCCCCGTTACGCATACCACCGGCGTGGAGTCAATCATTGCATCCGCCAATCCTGTAACCAGGTTGGTAGCACCGGGGCCGCTGGTGGCAAATACCACTCCCACATTGCCGGATGTACGGGCAAAACCCTGTGCAGCATGAATGGCTCCCTGCTCATGACGGACAAGGATATGCTTCAACTGATCGTTGTAATCATACAGCGCATCATAAATGGGCATGATGGCGCCGCCGGGATAACCAAATATAGTATCCACTCCTTCGGCAATCAGGGCTTTCAGCACCGCTTCGCTTCCCGACAAGGAAACTGTAGTTTGCTTTTTGGCTTCGCTTTTTATCTCTTGTAGTGTTTCCATGTATTTAATTTGCCTTTTCAGATGTTAATATATAGGTGACGGGTTGCTGGCGGTAAACATTAACCGGCTCATTATACAAAAGAGCAGGTTCCCAGGGCGGCCCGGCGCGGACAACACGCAGGGCATCCTTATCTACTGCATCATAGCCAGACGACTCTTTTATCTTCACATCCATTATACCACCTTGCTTGTTTATGATAAACTGAACAATAACTGTTGCCTGTGTACCTGATTGTATATTTTTCACTTTCAGGGAAGAATTGACATTCTTTTTGATGTAGGTTTGCCATGCCTTTTCACCACCCTTAAAGTAAGCTTCCCTCAGGTACACAAAATTCTTTACCGGGCTTCCTGCCTGGTCATAGGCATCAATTGTTTCTTTTCCCTTATTGTTTTTGTGGTATTTAAAATGAAGCTTTCCATTTTGCCTGAACCTGTAATGCGCCTGTAATTGATGGCTTTCGTCAAAGAGCATCGAATCTTCAAAGAACCCTTTGTCATTATATTCCCTGAACCAGCCGACTATTTTGGTGAAACTGGTATCTTTTACCGTGCCTTCTCCCTTTATTTTCCGGGTACCGGCATGATAAGTAGTGCACTCATATACGTCACCTTTTTTCAAAAAAGCTGCATAGTAGGAGGCTGAATCCCGGCTTGCAGCTTGCCAGTCTTTGTTGAAATACCTGAAAAGGGTATCCTGTGCCGAAGCAACAAGACAGGCAGGAATCAGCGAAATCAGTATTAATAATTTATTCAGCATGTAATAATACGGGGGTTAATGATTATTATGCTTCATCTGTCACACATCCCTCACTGGCGTCTTTTACCAGCCGGGCGTATTTATACAGCACACCGCTCTTTACTTTGAGCGCCGGCTGTCTCCATTTGGTTCTCCTTTCCGCTATCACTTCATCCGTTACTTTCAGTGTGATGGTATTCTTCTTCGCATCTATCTCTATCACATCATCATCTTCCACCAGGCCGATGAGCCCGCCTTCATAAGCTTCAGGTGTAATGTGGCCCACCACAAACCCGTGAGTGCCCCCGCTGAAGCGGCCATCTGTTATCAGCGCTACTGATTTACCAAGCCCTGCGCCAATGATAGCGCCGGTGGGCTTCAGCATTTCCGGCATGCCGGGTGCGCCTTTCGGTCCTTCATTTTTTATTACCACCACATCCCCGGCCTTTACTTTGCCGGATGATATGCCTGCAATTAAATTTTTCTCTCCGTCAAATACACGGGCAGGGCCGGAAAAATATTCTCCTTCCTTACCGCTGATCTTTGCCACGCTTCCTTTTTCCGCCAGGTTGCCATACAGTATTTGCAAATGACCCGTCGGCTTGATAGGCTTTGATAAAGGGAAGAAAATATCCTGCTTGCCAAAATCAACTGGTGCTGTATCCGCCAGGTTTTCTGCGATTGTTTTCCCGGTTACGGTCAGGCAGTCGCCATGCAGCAGGCCTTCATGCAGCAAATATTTCATCACAGCAGGCAAGCCGCCATGATGGTGCAGCTCCTGCATCAGGTAGCGGCCGCTGGGTTTGAAGTCGGCCAGCACCGGCGTTTTATCGCTGATGCGCTGGAAGTCGTCCTGCGATAATTCCACTCCCACGCTTTTTGCCATTGCTATCAAATGCAATACGGCATTGGTGCTGCCGCCCAGCACCATGATGACGGTGATGGCATTTTCAAACGCCTTGCGTGTCATAATATCTGAAGGGCGGATATTTTTTTCCAGCAAAACTTTTATCGCTTTCCCTGCAGCGAGGCATTCTTTTCTCTTTTCTTCGCTCAGGGCGGGGTTGCTGGAAGAGCAGGGCAGGCTCATGCCCAGCGCTTCAATAGCGCTGGCCATCGTATTAGCAGTGTACATACCACCGCAGGCCCCGGCGCCGGGGCAGGAGTGCTTCACGATACCTTTAAAATCTTCATCACCCAGGTTGCCTGCAATCTTTTGTCCCAATGCTTCGAAAGAAGAAATGATATTCAGCTCCTGTCCTTTGTAGTGGCCGGCAGCGATAGTGCCGCCGTATACCATGATGGCAGGGCGATTTAATCTTCCCATTGCCATGATGCTGCCGGGCATATTCTTGTCACAGCCGGGCAGCGCTATCAGCCCGTCATAGTAAAAGCCGCCGCATACGGACTCAATGCTGTCGGCAATCAGGTCGCGGCTGACTAATGAGTAGCGCATGCCATCCGTACCATTGCTGATACCATCGCTGATGCCAATCGTATTGAAAATAAGGCCCACCAGTTCATTGTCCCACACACCCTGTTTTACCAGCTTAGCCAAATCGTTCAGGTGCATATTGCAGGTGTTGCCATCGTAGCCCATGCTGGCAATACCCACCTGGGCTTTCTTCATATCCTCTTCCGTCAGCCCGATGCCATACAGCATAGCCTGTGCAGCAGGCTGTGTCTGATCCTGTGTTAATGTCTTCGAGTATTTGTTTAGTTCTGCCATATTATTTATATAGTCATCTGTAGTAATCCTGTTCAGCTTTCGTTGCAGCTTGTCCGCCCACTGGTGGATCGCCCACTTGTGCTGCAGTACTGCTATTCATCTTTTTAAGCAAAGGCCCCTGTGATAGATTTTTCTGTTACGAGCCGCTTGTATGCCTTTTGAATTTTCTGGCTTAACGTGTTGTTCCAGTCTTTTGCAAATTTTGTATCATCCAGGCTTTCCCATCCCACTATTTCCGCAGCCGTGCCGCAGTAAAAGGCTGCATCTGCCTGCTTCAGTTCATCAGTGGTAAATAATTTTTCCTCAACCGTAATATTCAGCTCATCACAAATTTCCATAACAGTGGCCCGGGTAATGCCGGGTAAAATATTTCCTGTAGGGGGAGTATACAGCTTGCTATCTTTTTCGTAAAACACATTGGCGCCGGGGCCTTCCGCCACACAGCCGTGCATATCGTTCAGCAGCGCTTCGTCATAACCTTTTGCTTTCGCTTCCTGGCTGGCAAGAATAGAATTTACATAGTGACCGCCTGCTTTTGCTTCTATTTTAAATCCTTTCGGGTTAGGGCGCTGAAAAGAAGAAGTGAAAACCCTCAATAGTTTTTCGCCAAGGAAAGGCTGCATGGGCCATGCTTCAATAGCAATAAAAGATTCTTTATTCTGGGCAAAGCTCATGTTGGCGGGAGCATACACAATTGGCCGGATATACGCATCCTGCAGCTCATTAGCGGCCAGCACCTCATATGTTGCGTTAATCAACTTTTCCGTTGTCCAGTGATAGGGCATGTTCAATGCTGTTGCCGAACGCTGCAAACGGTCATAGTGCTCCGCGGCTTTGAAGATGCGTGTGCCGCCAGTAACTGTTTTGTAAGAGCGGATGCCTTCAAATACGGAATAGCCATAGTGCAGCGACTGGCTGTACAGGTCAGTGCGGGCTTCGCCGGCTTTTACCAGCTGCCCGTTCAGGAAGATAATTGTGTTATGATTGTAATAGTTGTTCATTTTATTTTTTTACGGGTTGCAAAAACAAAAAACCCGCCTTTTGGGAGGCGGGTCGCTGTATCTTGTTTTAGTTTTAGTACACCTTATCCACCTCCGTGCATTGCAGGAATAATAATCACCACCACAATAATAATTGCGTTGATCACGGAGGCGATATTTATTCTTCTGTTTTGCATGAAGGATGTGTGCAGCACGAATATACACACATCTTTCCTATAAAAAAGAACTTTAATATCTTTTTTTTCAGAAGCTGATATCAAAGCTTCCTTTCCCGGAGGGATCAGATAATGGTTGACTTCCTGTACTCAATGTTTTCACTCTTTGCCGATCCGGGTATTTTACCGCTTACATAGTCGCTGATCAATTCGCCGAGGGTGGAAGTGAAATAAAAATTAACCGGGTCAATGTCTTTGGTTACAAAACCGTTTTGCAGTGTCCAGCTTACTGCCTCACGTACCAGCGCCGCTTCTTCTGCCAGGTCAAAATGATCCAGCAGCATGGCCGCAGAAAGTATGGAGCCCAGCGGGTTGGCAATATCCATACCGGCTGCCTGCGGGTAGGAGCCATGAATGGGCTCAAACAAAGCGGCCCCATTCCCTACGGAAGCTGAAGGCAGCAGGCCCAGCGATCCGCTGATCACACTGGCTTCGTCGCTGATGATATCGCCAAACATATTTTCAGTCAGCACTATATCAAACTGTTTCGGGTTGAGTATGATTTGCATGGCGGCATTGTCCACAAACAGGAAATCAAGCGTTACATCCGGGTATTCAGCAGCAATCTCTTTTACTACTTTTCTCCACAGGCGGGATGTTTCCAGCACATTGGCCTTATCCACCAGCGTCAGCTTCTTTCTTCTTTTCTGCGCAGCCTGGAAAGCAAGATGAGCAATGCGCTCAATTTCTTCAGCGCTGTATACACAATCATCTGAAGCCTGAGTGCCGGATTCGTTCAGTTCTTTTTTACCAAAATAAATACCGCCGGTCAGCTCCCGGTATATTACAAAGTCGGCACCTTCTATATTTTTTGTTTTCAGGGGTGAAAGATGGTGCAGGGCTGTGTAAGTGGTTACGGGACGAATATTGGCAAACAACTGCAGTGATTTGCGCAGCTTCAGCAGGCCCTGCTCCGGCCTTACTTTGGCCGTCGGGTCATTATCATACTTAGGATGGCCGATAGCGCCAAAAAGGATAGCATCGCTTTTCAGGCATGCTTCAATCGTTTCATCAGGCAGCGGGTTACCGGTTTTGTCAATGGCATCAGCGCCCATGAGGCAATAAGTGTAGTGAAATTCGTGGTTGAATGATTCGGCTACGGCATTCAGCACACGTACTGACTGGCGGGTTACTTCCGGGCCTATTCCGTCTCCTTCGATAATGGCAATGTTCTTTTTCATATCTCACTCTGTATGGCAGAGCTTCTGTGGGTTTTTATTTTATAAACTGTTTTCGTTTTCAAAGCGGAGTATTTCTTCTTTCATGCTCAATAAATAATCAATATCATCATAGCCATTGAGCAGGCAGGTTTTTTTATAGGCATTGATGTCAAATGATGCTTTTTCATCTGACCCATCCAGGATAGCAATGGTTTGGTCCGGCAGGTTTACTTCCAGTTTTACAGCCGGATTTTTTTCTATGGCGCTGAATATCTTTTGCAGAAAATCCTCACTCACCGTTACCGGCAGCAGAAAATTATTCAGCGCATTGTTTTTAAAAATATCAGCGAAGAAACTGCTGACCACCACGTCAAAGCCGGCGTCTTTAATGGCCCATGCTGCATGTTCGCGGGAAGAACCGCACCCAAAGTTTTTAGCTCCCACCAGTATGCTGCCGCTATATTGCGGGTCATTGAGCGGAAAATCTTTTTTAGGCCGGGCTTCATCATCGTTTTCATAACGCCAGTCGCGGAACAGGTTTTTTCCAAAGCCTTCCCGGCTGGTGGCTTTCAGGAAGCGGGCCGGTATGATTTGGTCCGTGTCTACGTTCTCCATGTTTACAGGCACTGTGCCGGAAGTGATGATACTGATTTGCTTACTCATGCGGGTTAGTTTAAATATTCTCTTACATCATCTACTTTACCTGTGATAGCGGCTACCGCAGCCGTCAGCGGGCTGGCAAGGAATGTGCGGGCATTAGGGCCCTGGCGTCCTTCAAAGTTGCGGTTGCTGGTGCTGATACAATATTTGCCGGCAGGTATTTTATCTTCATTCATACCCAGGCAGGCACTGCAGCCGGGCTGGCGCAAAATGAAACCGGCCTGTTCAAATATTTTATCAATACCTTCTTCTATGGCCTGCTTTTCCACCTGCTTGCTGCCGGGCACTACCCAGACTTCCACATCTTTGGCTTTATACTTGCCTTTTACAAAACTGGCTACCATACGCAAATCTTCTATGCGGCTGTTGGTGCAGCTACCGATGAATACATAATCTACTTTCTTACCTTTGATGTTGGCACCGGGCTCCAGCCCCATGTAGGCGAGTGATTTTTCAAAAGACATTTTTTCTTTTTCATCCACCTCATTCAGTGCCGGCACATGGCCACTTACGCCAATGCCCATGCCGGGATTAGTGCCATAGGTAATCATCGGCTCTATATCTTCCGCTTTGATATTTATCTCCGTATCAAACTTTGCATCCGTATCGCTGTAAAGCGTTTTCCAGTAAGCCAGTTTTTTATCCCACTCTTCCCCAGCCGGTGCAAACTTTCTTCCTTTTATATATTCAAAAGTGATTTCGTCGGGAGCTATCATGCCGCAGCGGGCGCCCATTTCTATACTCATATTACAGATGGTCATACGGGCTTCCATGGAGAGGCTGCGGATGGCTGAGCCGGCAAACTCTACCGCATAGCCGGTAGCGCCGCTGGCAGAAATTTTTGCCAGTATGTACAGTACAATGTCTTTGCTCACCACACCGGCATTCAGTGCGCCTTCTATATTAATGCGCATCAGCTTCGGTTTGCTCTGCATCAGGCATTGCGTAGCCATTACCATTTCCACTTCGCTGGTGCCGATGCCAAAGGCAATGCTGCCAAAAGCGCCATGCGTGGAAGTATGGCTGTCGCCACATACGATGGTCATGCCCGGCTGTGTGATGCCAAGTTCAGGGCCTATCACATGCACGATGCCCTGGAAGGGATGTCCCAGGCCATAGAGCTCTATCCCATGTTCAGCGCAGTTTTTCTTCAGCGCATCCACCTGCAGGCGGCTTAGCTCTTCTTTGATAGGCAGGTGCTGGTTGAGTGTAGGCACATTATGGTCAGCCGTAGCCACCACCTGCTGCGGGCGGGCTACTTTAATACCCCGCTTGTTCAGCCCGGCAAAAGCCTGCGGGCTGGTTACCTCATGAATGAAATGTTTATCAATATAAAATACAGCGGGGCCGCCTTCTATGGTTTTCACCACATGCTTTTCCCAAATCTTTTCAAATAATGTTTTGCCCATTGACACGTTTATTTAAGCAAGCTTGTTTTATTTTCTTATGCGGTCGTTTCTGCCGCAGCATATTCTTTAGATAAGGTGTGCAGGTCTTCATCCCTTACTTCCTTATGCCTGTCAGCTACCTTTAAAAATTCTGCATACAGCACATCAATATCATTACGGTTATACTGGTATCCCAGTTTCTGAAAACGGTGTGCCAGTGCCGAGCGGCCACTGCGGGCGGTGAGTACGATTTTAGAGCCATCAGCGCCTACTTCTTCGGGAGCGATGATTTCATAAGTCTGTGCATTTTTCAGAAATCCATCCTGGTGTATGCCGGAGGAATGGGAGAAAGCGTTGCTGCCCACAATCGCTTTGTTGGCCTGTACCGGCATGCGCATCGTGTCTGCCACGAGGCGGCTCAGCGGGTTGAGCAGCTTCGTATTTATATCTGTATAAAAACCCAGTGAGTGATGCTGCTTTAATATCATCACCACTTCTTCCAGTGATGTATTGCCGGCTCTTTCACCCAGCCCGTTAATGGTACATTCTATCTGCCGGGCGCCATTGATTACACCGGATATAGAATTAGCAGTGGCCAGTCCTAAATCATTATGGCAATGGCAACTGATAATCGCTTTGTCAATATTGGGCACATTGTTTACCAGGTAAGCGATTTTTTCACCATACTGATGGGGC
>DAOLFO010000059.1:0-13362 GCA_035326305.1 Chitinophagaceae bacterium | reverse complement strand
CTGGCCCGCATATTTGCCGATATCTACGCCCTGCAGCGTGACCAGGCAGCCTCACAGGTCAACCAGTCGCAAGCCACTGTAGCCAACAGTGAAGCGGCGCTTGCTTCACTTGAAGCCAACCTGGGACTGGCAAAGCAAAACTATGACCGTAATAAAACCCTCTTTGACCAGAAAGTGATTTCCCGTGCTGAATTTGACCAGTTTGAAACCACCCTGCGTACAGCACAGGCAAACTATAATGCAGCCCTGCAAAACATAAAAAGCCTGAAAGCAAATGTACAGGCGGCACACACCGGGCTGAACAGGGCGAACAAAGACCTGGGGCGTACCACACTGGTAGCACCAATGGATGGCGTCATTTCATCATTACAAGTAAAAAGAGGGGAAAGAGTAGCCGGCAACAGCTTTAATGTAGGTACAGAGATGATGACTGTGGCGGATATGAGCATACTGGAAGTAAGAGTGGAAGTGGGGGAGAACGATATAGTAAAAGTAAACCTGGGCGACTCTGCCGACATAGAAGTGGATGCATACAACAACCGGAAATTTAAAGGAGTGGTGACACAGATAGCCAGCAGCACTAAAGCCTCTGCTGCTGCCGCAGCCACTAATACGGTCACTAATTATGAAGTTCGCATACGTCTGGATAAAGATTCCTATAAGGATTTGATTGACCCGGCAAAGCCAAAAAGCTTTCCTTTCCGCCCGGGGATGAATGCCAGTGCAGATATCAAAACCAAGCGCCGTGATAATGTATGGGCCGTGCCTATTACCGCTGTTAATGCCCGGGTAAAGGGAAGCGATAAAAGCATAGCCGACCAGAAAAAAGAAGCAGAAGAAGTAAGAGTGGAGCAGGGCCAGGATAATACCGCCCCCGTGACGGTGAGCGGTGAGCTGGAAGAAGTGGTTTTTGTGCGCCAGCAGGATGGCACCGTGAAAAAAGCAGTAGTGACCACCGGCATACAGGATATTAATTATATCGAAATATTATCAGGGCTTCAGGGAAATGAAGAAATAATCACAGGGCCGTATAATGCTATTAGCAAAACGCTGAAAGACGGCATGAAAGTGACAGTAGTGGCTAAAGAAAAGCTATTTGAAAAATAAGCAGGCCCTGTCTGTAAATCTAATGGAGCGAAATAATGAAAATAGGTGTGACAGGCAGCGGTAGCTGGGCTACAGCGTTGGTAAAAATCCTGACTGACAACGGCCACCGGGTAAACTGGTGGATACGCCAGGAAAATATGCTGCGCCATATACAGCAAAGGCGGCATAACCCTACTTATCTTCCTTCTGTCAATTTTGATGTGAGCCTGCTGAACCTGGATACTGACCTGAAAAAAATAATAGCGGCATCAGATACTATTGTCATTGCCACACCATCGGCTTATGTAGCCAGTGTACTGCAGCCGCTCACGCCGGCTGACCTGGAAGGGAAAAAAATACTGTCGGCAGTAAAGGGCATACTGCCGGGTGATAATGTGCTGCTCAACTATTACCTGGAGCAACGGTTTGATTTTCCCCTGGAGCAATACTTTGCGGTGCTGGGCCCCTGCCATGCAGAAGAAGTGGCGGCAGAAAAGCTTTCCTACCTTACTTTTTCCGGTGCTGATATCAGCGCTACCGCGGCTATTGCCGGGTATTTTGCTAATGACTATATCAATACTGTAGTCAATCATGATATACTGGGTGTGCAGTATGCAGCGGTGCTGAAAAATATCTATGCCGTAGGGGCGGGCATGGCGCATGGCCTGGAGTATGGTGATAATTTTTTGAGCGTATATATTGCCAATGCAGCCGATGAGATGGCTATTTTCCTGCGGCAGTTTGGCGCCCAGCATATAGTGGTGGGGGAGCATGAAGGGGAAGACCCGTATACACACCGCAAATCGCCTAACTATGCCGCTTCGGTATACCTGGGCGATTTATTAGTGACCTGCTATTCGCTGTATAGCCGCAACCGCACCTTTGGCAACATGATTGGCAAAGGCTACCCGGTAAAAAGCGCCATACTGGAGCTGAACATGGTGGCGGAAGGATATAATGCGGCCAAATGCATCCACACCATCAACCAGCAGGTGAAAGCGCCAATGATTATTGCTGAAACCATTTACCGGATTTTATGGGAAGGGCTGCATCCCGCCGAAGGCTTTAAACGGATTGAGGAAACGCTGGTCTGACAAGTATAAAACAGTCGTTATGCCTCTTTCTTACCATGGATTCGGACCTGCAGCCATTCTCATCATGCTGGGCTGCCTGGTAGCCGGGGAAGTATACCGCCGCTGGAAGGAGCGCTCCCGGCAAAACTTATAAAAACAGGTCGGCTGCAATGCCATCTGCCAGCAGCTTCCCTTCTCTTGTCAGTATTAACCTGTCTGCTTCCCTGCGCATTTTTCCTGATTGTACATATTTCGCTGCTGCCTTTAATACCGGCAACCGCTCCGTTACGCTCATTTTTGCCAGGTCAATCCCCTCATTAGTTCTTAATGAGATCATGATCAGCTCATTGAGCTGCTGTACCGGTGTGAGCATTTCTTTTTCAAATGGGATAATACCGCTGGCAATGGATTTGATATAAAGCGCATTGCTGGCAATGTTCCACCAGCGGGACTGGCCATCGAAGGAATGGGCAGAAGGCCCGAAGCCATAATAGTTTTTGCCCTGCCAGTAAGAGGCATTATGCCGGCTGCGGTAGCCGGGTTTGGCAAAGTTGGATATTTCATACTGTTCATAGCCTGCTGCTTCCAGCTTGTCCATCAGCAGGAGAAATTGCTCTGACTGCAGATCGGGATCTACATCCTGCCGCTGGTGACGGGCTATCATGGTGTGCAATGCTGTTTTAGGCTCCACCGTGAGCGCATAGCAGGAAAAATGAGGAATGCCGGTAGCCAGCGCCCGGTTGATATTTTCTTCCCAGCGGGCAGTGGACAGACCGGGAGTGCCATAGATGAGATCAATAGTGATATTGGTAAAATGACTGAGCGCAAGATGAATAGCTTCTTTTGCCTGCCTGGCATTATGTGCCCGGTTCATCCATTGCAGGTCTTCGTCAAAAAAACTTTGGATACCCAGGCTCAGCCGGTTGATACCGGCCTGCTGCCAGGCTGCCAGGTTTCCGGTATGGATATCGTCCGGGTTGGCCTCAAGGGTTATTTCAGCATTGCTGTCAACGGTAAAATGATCTTTTATTTTCTGAAGGATGCTCTGCAGCTCTCCGGGTGTGCAGAGACTGGGTGTGCCGCCGCCAATGTAAATGGTCGCTATATTTTCTGTCTCCGGCAGGCTGGTATGGAATAATTCTATTTCCTTCAATAAAGCGCTGATTAATTCGTTTTTGAGCTTCAGTGAGGTGGAAAAATGAAAATTGCAATAGTGGCAGGCCTGCCTGCAAAAAGGGATATGGATATAAATACCGGCCAAGCTGCTTGATTGTTTATGAATAATTTTGAGTGGCGATGTAAACTATACCGGCAGAAATAACCGACCGGCGCACCAAATGACAAAATTAAGACGGCTGATACTGCTTATGACCTTTTTACCGCTTTCTTTTTATGCGGCGGGGCAGGGGGATGGCCTGCATATCCGGGCGGCAGATAAGGATACTGCTTTCCTGGCCTCGCTGGTACCTCCCCGCCAGGTATTTGATACCCGCACTGCCTGCATCAGCTATATCAACAAGCTACCATCCGATCTTGGCCTGCAGGGCTATGTTACCGCATCGCTTGACAGTGTGCTGCTGGATTCCGCTTCAGCCAGTGTGGTAGTGTATGTAGGCGACAGGTATCATTGGGACGTATTGCGCATGCATGAAATAGACCCGGCCGTGCTGAATGCCGCAGGGCTCCGCCAGCTAACTATTGCCGGGCAGCCTATGGACTTTGCCCGGGTAAAGCAGTGGCAGGATATCATACTCACTTACCTGGAAAATAATGGCTACCCTTTTGCAAAAGTATATGTGGACAGCCTGGAAATAAACGGGGAGAAGGTAAGTGGTTCGCTGCGGATGGACAAGGGCCCTTTTTATAAGGTCGACAGCATAAGAGTATATGGTGAGGCAAAAGTATCAAATGAATTTCTGCAGCGGTACCTTGATTTGCGCAACGGCTCCCTGTTTAGTAAAGAAAAGCTTTTTCGCATCAGCCGCAGGCTGAAAGAGCTGCCGTATATAGAAGAGGAGCAGCCGGCAAAGCTGATCTGGCTTAACTCAGGTGCTGTTATTGACCTGTACCTGAAGCCCAGGAGAAGCAGCCAGGTAAATGTGCTGGTGGGTTTTTTACCTAATAATGATCAGCTTTCTTCCCGCAAGCTGCTCATCACCGGTGAGGCAAACCTTTTATTGAGAAATGCGCTTGGATCGGGAGAGACCATTGGCCTTAACTGGCAGCAGTTGCAGGTAAAGTCCCCGCGGCTCAACCTGCTCTATCAGCATCCTTATATTTTCAATTCTGCTATCGGGCTTGATTTTGCTTTCGATATGTTTCGCAAGGACAGCACTTTTCTCAATGTCAATTTTCAGATAGGGGCGCAGTATGTGATGAATATCCACCAGTCGGGAAAATTATTTTTACAACGCTCACAGACCATTGTAAACGGGGTTAATAAAAACTATATTCTCCAGTATTACCGCCTGCCTGATGAGGCAGATGTCAGCTCTACCAATATCGGGATTGACTATGAGTACAACAATACCAACTACCGGCTGAACCCGGTAAGCGGGAACGAGCTTCGTATCATTGCCGCCGCCGGTACAAAGAAGCTGAGGAAAAATAACGAAGTGCTGGAGCTGAAAGACCCGGGAAACCCTGCTTTTGATTTTGAGTCGCTTTATGATACGGTGAAATTAAAAACGTACCAGTTGCGGGTAAGGGCATCCGCTGCACATTTTTTCCCACTGGGCACTCAGTCACGCAGCACGCTGAAGGCGGGGCTCCATGCGGGAATGTTTCAAAGCGGAAACGTATTCCGCAATGAGCTTTTTCAGATAGGCGGCTACAAGCTGCTCCGCGGCTTTGACGAGGAGAGCCAGTACCTTTCCCATTTTGCCATTGCCACGGCTGAATACCGGTACCTGGTGGGGCAAAATTCATTTTTGTACGGATTTGCGGATGGTGGCTGGGGAAAAAATAAGAGCCAGAATATAAATGCTTCTTATACTTATTTCGGCACTGGCCTTGGGCTGGCTTTTGAAACAGCGGTGGGAGTATTTAACCTGGCCTGGGCTATTGGCAAGCGGAGCGATACGGAATTTAACCTGCGCCAGTCAAAAGTGCATTTTGGATTTGTAAGCTACTTCTGATGTGACTGTATATGATCTCAACAAATGCGGCACAACAGTGAATAGTAAACAATCTGCTATTATTTTTGCAACCATTGGGATCAGCAGATGGCACTGGGCCGCTGGTTTGCTTTATCATTAAATTAAGTCCGGTTGTACCGTTTTTATCTTTTGCTTTTAATGCTGCTTACGGGTACTGTTGCTGCCTTTTGCCAGGCGGGAGAGGATACGCTTTCTGCCGGATCCAGCCGGCTGGCAGCAGACACAACTGTAGCCCCGGCCGGGGATTCGGCTATGGTGCAGCAGGATTCATTGCCGCGCCGGGTGCCACGTCCTTTGCTGAAAATTGCTTACTGGGAACCTGTACAGGGCATACCAGATGACTATGAGATCAGGCAGCGCCATCCTTTTTACGCTTTTTCTCAAAAGGCGGTAGCCGTGCATACAGATATAAAGCTATTCAGGGGCAAAGAGGTTTTATTTTATACCATCGCAGCGCTTTGTCTTCTATTTGCACTGCTGAAAACGGTATTTGCCAAATACTTTACAGACCTGTTCCGTGTTTTTTTCCGCACTACTATGAAGCAGCGGCAGATCAGGGATCAGTTGATGCAAACACCGCTGCCTTCCCTGCTGTTCAACCTGTTTTTTATTCTTTCCGCGGGGCTTTACCTGGTATTTATGTTCAGGTATTTTGATATCAGTATAATAGAAAATGAATGGTGGCTGTACCTGTACTGCTGTGCGGGCCTGGCTGTTATTTATATTGTTAAGTTTATCGGGCTGAAGCTGACGGGCTGGATATTTAATATGAAGGCGGCTACCGAATCGTATACTTTCATTGTTTTTATTGTCAATAAGCTGATCGGTATTTTCCTGCTGCCGTTCCTTGTTTTGCTTGCATTCACCACCGATCCTGTATACTCTGTGGCGATTATATTATCCTGGGCCGGGCTGGCACTGCTGTATTTTTACCGGTTCATTTTAGGCTTTGGTATGGTTCGTAACGAGGTCAAACTCAATATTTTTCACTTCCTGCTTTACCTTGTTGCCTTTGAAATAGTACCCCTATTGCTGATTTACAAGCTTTTACTATTATTTTTTAAATAGAATGCTTAACTTTGCACCCAATTTCAGCCGATTAGCCCATGGTAAAAAAAGGTGAGAAAAGGTCCGGCGACCAGGCCATTAAGGAAATAAGCACAATCCTGATAACCCAGCCGAGACCCGAAAGCGAAAAGTCCCCCTATTTTGAGCTTGCCAGGAAATACAGTGTGGAGCTCGACTTTCATCCCTTCATCCGGTTGGAAGCTATACCGGCAAAGGACTTTCGCAAACAAAAAATAGAGATTACCAACTACACGGGTGTCATCTTTACCAGCCGCAATGCCATTGATCATTTTTTTCGCATTTGCGAAGAAATGAAAGTCAGCGTTTCGCAGGATACCAAGTACTTCTGCATTACGGAAGCAGTGGCGCTTTACCTGCAAAAATTTATCCTCTACCGCAAGCGTAAGGTTTTTTACGGAGCCGATGGCTCCAACAAAAGTCTTTTTGATGTAATCAACAAGCATAAGAGCAATGAGAAGTTTGTTTACGTATGTTCCGAAAACCAGCAGGACAACGATATCGTAAACTGGCTGAAGACGAATAACTGCGAATACACGCTTGCCTTTATGTACCGGAGTGTAAGCAGCGATGTGAAGGAAATTCTGACCCGCAGGGAGTACGATGTTATCTGCTTCTTTACGCCCAGCGGTATCAAGAGCCTTTTTGACAACGTGCCGAAGTTTAAGCAAAACGGAACGGTGATAGGTACTTTTGGCAGCAACACTATCCGGGCGGCAGAAGAAGCCGGCCTGCAGTTACAGATCATCGCCCCGCAACCGCAGACACCCAGCATGGTTGCCGCACTTGACAGGTTTCTTGCTGAGAAATCAAAAGGGAAATAACAGGTTAATCCTTCTTTTTTAACCATTTGCTTACCCTGTCCCTGCGTACAGGCGGTATAAATAGTATATCAGAGCTTCCGATAACATCTTCCGGTAGTGTGGTGCAGCTCACCAGCATTTTTTCTTCCAACTGGCAGGCATCATAACCCAGGTCGCTGAAAAAACGGAGCATCACAGGCAGTTGCTTACCCCATGTTTCTAACTGTACCAATGGCTGATGCTTTTCAAAAATTTCTTTCATAGCCGGGAAAACAACTGTTTCATATCCCTCAATGTCACATTTAATATAGTCAATCCGGTCCAGGTGCGTAAATGCTTCCCCGGCATGGCGCAGCGGGGCCTCAAAGCTGAACTTGTCGCCTGTACCCGTTACTTTTTCAGATACAGCCACGGTACCATGCCGCAGGTAGCCCAGGTGGTGGAGGGCCGGGGGCATACCGATATGGACTTTCTCCTTGTTTTCACTGCCCAGCGCAAAGGGGAATACGGTCGTGTTCTTTCGCTTGCCGGTTATTTTTTCCAGTTGTTTGCGGTAGGGAGCTACCGGCTCTACGCAGTATAAATGCCCTTCATCGCTCAATGCAGGAAGAAAGGCTGCTGCAAAATAACCCAGGTTGGCGCCGATATCCACCACCACATCATCGGCAGCTACCAGGTTTTTGACAAAATAGTGCCATTGATAAGATTTATTTTTTTTCAGCCATCCCATCCTGAAAGATAAAAGGTAAAGCCGCTGTATCAGCGACAGGTACCTGTTCAGGCCAAGAAGTTTGTAAAGCGACCGCTTTATACCATGTATCATAAAGCTGCGAAATTAACGGCCTGCTGTGATATAAAATATTTATGGTTGAAATAGCGGAATTTTGAAATAAAAAAAATGAAGCAGCCCAATAAGCTGATTACGGAAACAAGCCCCTACCTGCTGCAGCATGCGCATAACCCGGTCAACTGGTACCCGTGGGGCGGGGAGGCAATTGCCAAAGCAAAAGAAGAAGACAAGCCGGTGCTGGTAAGCATTGGCTATGCCGCCTGCCACTGGTGCCATGTGATGGAGCGGGAGAGCTTTGAAAATGAACCGGTGGCGGCCTTCATGAATGAGCATTTTATCAATATCAAAATAGACAGGGAAGAAAGACCCGACCTGGATCATATTTATATGGATGCGGTGCAGGCCATGAAGGGCAGTGGCGGCTGGCCGCTGAATGTATTTCTCACCCCCGGCTTAAAGCCTTTTTACGGGGGCACTTATTTTCCACCGGAACCGGCTTACAACCGGGCATCCTGGCCCGATGTGCTGGCCGGTGTGGCAAAAGCTTTTCGGGAGCGTCGCCATGAAATAGAATCGCAGGCGGAAAACCTGACCCTTCATTTAGAGCAGGCCAATGACTTTGGTCTGAAGCAACCGGGCAGCGGGGCCGGCATCTTTACCGCCGGGCAAATGGAAACGGCTTTTTCCGCCATTATGAAAACGGCCGACCGGGAATGGGGCGGATTCGGACAGGCGCCAAAATTCCCGCAGGTGTTTGCCACCCGGTTTTTGTTGCGGTACAGCCACCTGTTTTCCAGCCCGGAGGCAAAAGGGCAGGCTTTGCTGAGCATAGATAAAATGATACAGGGAGGGATTTATGATCAGTTAGGCGGTGGCTTTGCCCGTTATTCCACCGATGCGCAATGGCTGGCGCCGCATTTTGAAAAAATGCTGTATGATAATGCGTTGCTCACAGAGCTGCTGGCAGAAGCCTTTCAGCTTACCGGAAACATAAGGTACAAAGAAGTAATTGCCGAAACGATTGAATTTGCCCTGCGTGAGCTATATCATCCTTCGGGAGGTTTTTATGCGGCGCTGGATGCAGACAGCGAAGGGGAAGAAGGAAGGTATTATGTATGGGACTATGAAGAAGTGAAGGCCCTGCTTGGCGATGATGCGGAGCTGTTGGCTGGCTATTATGATATCACACCCGGGGGCAACTGGGAAGGTAAAAATATACTGCGGGTAAAAGTACCGCTGCCTGATTTTGCAGCGGAGCGGGGGCTGAAGCCGGAGGAACTGGAGGCAAAGCTGTCGGGCGCAAAGGATAAATTACTGCAGGCAAGAGAGAAAAGGGAACGCCCCCTGCTGGACGATAAGATTATATTAAGCTGGAACGCCCTGATGTGCACGGCCTGCTGCAAAGCATTTGCCGCAACCGGGGTGGAGCAGTACAGGCAACTGGCGGTAAAAAATATCCGTTTCCTGCTGAGGGAAATGACAATTGGCAGCGGCCCGGCCCTCTGCCATACCTGGAAAAACGGGGAAGGAAAATACCCTGCCTTCCTGGACGACTATGCTTTCCTGGTCCGGGCGCTTATCCATACGTATGAGATAACGGCAGACACTACCTGGCTGGATAAAGCTAAAGAAGTGACGGAGTGGGTGCTGCCCGAATTTGACGCAGGTGCCGGGGGCTTCTTTTTTTATACACCGCAAAACCAGCCGGATATTATAGTACGTAAAAAGGAAGTGTATGACGGGGCGCAGCCTTCCGGCAATGCGGTGATGGCGGAAAACCTGCTGCACCTGGGCATCCTCTTTGATAAGAAAGAGTGGAAGGAGCGCAGCATGGCCATGATTACCTCACTGGGAACAGCGATCCTGCGCTACCCGGCCTCTTTTGGATACTGGGCTGTGCTGTCGCTGGGGCTTACAAAAGGCTTTTCGGAAATTACCATCACCGGCGGGGAGTTTAGGAAAATACAGGAAGAGCTGCTGAAAAGGTTTTTACCCTATTGTATTATAATGGCTTCCCCGGTGGCGGACGAGGGGTATCCGCTGCTGGCCGGAAAGCATGCGGAAAAAAAGACAAAAATTTTTCTGTGCAAAGACTATTCCTGCCAGCAGCCCGTTGATACCGTGGAAGAGCTTATGTGGCTGATAAACAGGGGAGACGGACAATAATATAATTTACTGTTAATACAATAAAATGACATTCGTAAACGTTAGAGAAACTACGTAGTAAAAACCACTTTTGGTATATCAAAATAAATTGTAACGTTGTGACCACGAATAAACCAAAATATTATTTTTGCCCAATACCCTTTATTAATATGAAAATGAAAAACCCGAACTATGCCCTTCTCGCTGTAGCATGCATGACCGTGCTTTCTGGCTGTGGCATTCTGGGAAAGAAAAACAAAGGCAGCTCTCTGCCAAATGATGGCCAGGTACATGGTATCTCTGCCGGTTCCCGTTACACACTGCCCAAGCCCCCTGGTATGGTATATGTTCCTGCCGGAACATTTCACATGGGGCCCAGCGATGAAGACCCTGCTTATGCGTTTAGTTCCCGCAACCGGTCCGTCTCTATCAGTGGCTTCTGGATGGATGCCACCGAAATTACCAACAGTGAGTACCGCCAGTTTGTATACTGGGTGCGTGACTCCGTGGTAGCCCGCCGCCTGCCCAAAGTAAAAGCCGGCGCAGATGGCGTGGAGTACGTTGACTGGGCTGCTATGAAGCAATTCAAATGGGATGATCCCAAAAACATCGAAGCTTTAGGCAACACCGACCTGATCCTTTCTCCCGAAGACCGCGTTTTCGGTAAAAAGGAGCTGGATGTTTCCAAGCTGGTATACCACTCAGAGGTCTTCGACCTGAAAGAGGCTGCCAAAAGGGAAAATGCCGGTAAGCCCCGGTCAAAATTCATTGTAAAAAAAGATGTGGCTATCTATCCTGACACCCTGGTGTGGATACGCGACTTTGCCTATTCTTACAATGAGCCCATGACCAAAAGATATTTCTCTCACCCTTCATTTGACAACTACCCGGTGGTAGGTGTAAACTGGAAGCAGGCCACTGCCTTCTGTGAGTGGAGGACGCATTATCTGAATGCCTTCCTCGAAAGCAAGAAAAGAGCCCAGGAGTCTGACTTCCGCCTGCCCACAGAGGCACAATGGGAGTATGCAGCCCGCGGCGGACGCTCACAGTCTATGTTTCCCTGGGGCAACTACTACCTGCGTAATAAAAAAGGTTGCCTGATGGCCAACTTTAAGCCCGGTCGTGGTAACTACCCGGAAGATGGTGGTTTCTATACGGTGCGGGCAGATGCCTACTGGCCTAATGATTTTGGCCTGTACTGTATGGCTGGTAATGTGGCTGAATGGACCTCTTCTATTTATTATGAAGGGCGCAACAACTTCCAGCATGATATGAACCCGGATGTGCGCTGGAATGCCAAGGATGACGATCCCCCGCTGATGAAGCGTAAGATTATCCGTGGCGGTAGCTGGAAGGATGTGGGCTACTACCTGCAGACAGGTACCAGCACTTACGAGTACCAGGACTCTACCAAATCTTATATAGGTTTCCGTACGGTGATAGACTTGCCCGCCGCCCCGTCAAAAGGACGCCGCAGGTAAGAAAAAATATAGCGAGAGGCCTCTTTGGAGGTCTCTCCTCATCTTTCCCTGTCCGAACAACAATTTTTTCTATAGTCATTTCGTTTCTTTTAAAATTTAATAATCCAAAATCGAACCCTTATGCGTCGTTTTTTTATGACCCACAAAGGTCAGGAAGTACTCAATTTTCTGTTTAGCTTTTTCGCTGCGGTGGTCATCTTTGCCGCTATGATGAAAATCCTGCACTGGCAGGGCGCTGATATTGCCATCATGGTGGGGCTGATAGCCGAAGCAATCGTGTTCCTGATCATGGCCCTGTTCGTGCCAGCCCCTGAAGAACCACACTGGCAACGTTATTTTCCTGACATCAATAAGCACCCTGACCTGGAGCCCGGCTTCAAACCCACTCCGCTGTCACTGGGCGCTGCTGCTGCAGGCAACCCTGCCCTGAATAAGCTGGATGATATGCTGAAAGATGCTGACATCACACCGGCTAACCTGGGCCGCCTGAGCGATGGATTTAAAAAGCTTGGTACTACTGTAGATAAAATGGCTGACATCACTGATGTAGTGGCCGCTACCGGTGACTATACCGCAAAGACCAAAGAGGCGGCTACTGCCCTGGGTGCTATGAAAGAAGCGTATATCGGCGCTGCTAACGGTATCCAGCACTTTAACCAGGCTGCTGATGGCACCAAACAATTCCATGAGCAGGTACAGGTACTGACTAAAAACCTTTCTTCACTGAATACAATTTACGAGCTGGAGCTGCAGGAAAGCAATAACCACCTGAAAGCCCTGAATGGCTTCTATGGTAAGCTGGCTGAAGCTTCCAATGCAATGATCAGCAGCACTGAAGATGCCAAAAAGGTACAGGATCAGATTGGGTCGCTGGCTAATAACCTGGGCCGCCTGAACAATATATACGGCAATATGCTGAGTGCAATGCAGGTTCGTAACTAAAGTAAACGGAATAAGGGTTCTTAAATAAACAATAGCGCCCCGGCGCAAAATCCGTATCCCGTGATTTTTGAAAGTCAACCATTCTAATCACAAAAACCGAAAAACGTCATGGCTTTACCTCGTGAGCCCCGGCAGAAGATGATCAATATGATGTACCTCGTTCTCACCGCCCTGTTGGCGCTGAACGTGTCGTCTGAGATATTGAATGCCTTTAAAACGGTGAACAATAGCCTCGAGAATACCAATTCTACTGTAAATAAATCTACAGAGACTATTATAGCTTCACTGGAAGAAAAATTAAATGATCAAACAACTCAGGCAAAAGCTCAGATATGGCTGCCCAAAGCGCAACAAGCTCAAGCCTTGAGCAGAAGCATATTTGATTATATCCAAAACCTGAAGAATACTATTTTAAAAGAAGCAGGTGGAGATCCAAACAATTCCGAAAAGAAATTTAAAGAATCTGATTTGGATATTGCTACCAGAATAATGGTTAAAAAAGGGGAAGGACAAAAGCTTTACAATCAATTAGCTGACTATCGTAAAAAAATACTGGATATAGATCCTTCTATTGATTCTGCTTTTAGTGTCTCATTGCCTATTACTTTGGACAAGCCAAAAGGTGGTCAGAGCAAAGCTGCTAACAGTTGGGAAGGTGCCTATTTTCACATGGTACCTACTGTAGCTGCGCTGACGATATTGAGTAAGTTTCAAAATGATGTGAAAACATCTGAAAACAGAGTAGTACAATTTTGCCATAATAAAGTTGGTGAAGTAGCTGTTCGGTTTGATACATAC